>NZ_CP151951.1:5052500-5352500 GCF_038592985.1 Paenibacillus sp. FSL R10-2782
CTTTTGATCTGACGTTTAATCTCGCGCATACCTTTTGCCATGATTTCACCACCTTCAAGCTTTGGCAAAGCCAAAGCTACTTCGTAAGCAAACCCTTAGCTTTAACAAAGTCAAAGCTAACTTCGTAAACTGGTTCTGGATATCTGGCCGTCCATGATGAAGAACAGTCCAGCCGAACTAATCATACAGGGCCAGTTATTGAGGATAAAACATGCCAAGGAAGCCACAGCCCGGAGGGCACGCTTCCTTAGGACACTTCTCGTCATAAACTGGCAAATTCCAATGTATTAAACCGACGTGGCAAATGATTTTTTGAATTTCTCGATAGCTGCTCTGAGAGCCGCATCGTTATCAGGTACCAAGTCTTTTGTATCACGAATAGATTGAAGAATATCTTGATGATCAGACTCCATATAAGAAAGGAAGTCTTTTTCAAAACGTTTCACGTCTGCTACAGGAATATCATCCAGGAAGCCTTTTACCGCAGTGTACAAGCTCACAACCTGTTGCTCTACAGCCAACGGCTGGTTAACACCCTGTTTCAAAATTTCCATCATACGCGCGCCGCGATCCAGACGAGCTTTGGTGGACTTGTCCAAATCGGAACCGAATTGGGAGAACGCTTGAAGCTCACGATATTGGGCAAGATCCAGACGCAGGGAACCTGCAACCTTTTTCATCGCTTTGATCTGAGCCGAACCACCTACACGGGATACAGAAATACCTACGTTAATCGCTGGACGTTGTCCTGCATAGAACAAGTCAGCTTCGAGGAAGATTTGTCCGTCTGTGATGGAAATAACGTTCGTTGGAATATAGGCAGATACGTCGGATGCCTGTGTTTCGATGAATGGCAACGCAGTTAGCGATCCGCCGCCTAACTCGTCATTCAGCTTCGCTGCACGTTCCAGCAAGCGGGAATGCAGATAGAAAACGTCACCTGGGTAAGCCTCACGGCCCGGTGGACGACGCAGCAACAGGGAAAGTTCCCGGTAAGCGGACGCTTGTTTGGTCAAGTCATCGTATACAACCAATACGTGCTCGCCTTTGTACATAAAGTATTCACCCATAGCGCAGCCAGAGTAAGGTGCGATATAGAGCAATGGTGATGGCTCGGAAGCTGCCGCTGTAACGACAATCGTATATTCCAAAGCACCATGACGACGCAAGGTTTCAACGACTTGGGCTACCGTAGATTGCTTTTGGCCGATGGCAACATAAATACATTTCATGCCGCTGCCTTTTTGATTCAAAATCGCGTCAATCGCAATAGAGGTTTTACCTGTTTGACGGTCACCGATGATCAGCTCGCGTTGACCGCGACCAATCGGAACCATCGCATCAATAGCTTTAATCCCCGTCTGCATTGGCTCATGTACCGATTTACGGGCCATAACGCCTGGAGCCTGGCTTTCTACCGGACGGAATTCCGTTGTAGCAATCGGGCCTTTACCGTCAACTGGTTGTCCCAGCGGATTAACAACACGTCCGATCAATGCTTCCCCTACAGGAACCTGCATGATCTGACCTGTACGTTTCACTTGACCGCCTTCACGGATATCGGAGAATTGACCGAGAATAACAACACCAACATTGCTTTCTTCCACGTTGAGCGCCAAGCCCAAAACGCCGTTTTCGAATTCAACCAATTCACCGGACATGACTTTTTCCAGTCCGTAGACGCGGGCAATACCGTCGCCGACTTCAACAACAGTGCCGACTTCAACGACCTCAATATCATTTTTATATTGTTCAATCTGACTTTTAATCAATGAACTGATTTCTTCAGGTTTGATACTCAAGTGTGTTCACCCCTATCTTCTATACTCGTCTGTTAAAGGATTTCTCAAGACGATCCAGCTTGCCGGCCAGACTACCGTCGTACAGCGTATCGCCGATAACCACTTTCAATCCGCCCAGCAGACTCGGGTCCACTATGTTTTCCACACGGATTGTTTTATGTTCACGGGCTCCGAATTGCTCGGCTACCGCTGTTTTTTCCTGCTCACTGAGCGCATAAGTGGAATACACCTTTGCATGGGCAAGTCCCAGCTTGTACTCCTGAATATCGAGGTATCCGGCGAGAAGAGATTCGAACAAATCTGCTCTGCTGCGGTGGATCAACAGCTTAATCGTGTTGATCAGCGGGGCAGACAGCTTGCCCTCAAAACTGTTAGCCAGAACCTGAAGCTTGACCGCTTCCGTAATGTTAGGAGAGTTGATGAACTTACGGATTTCAGCATCTCCAGAGACAGCTTCTACAAAAGCACGCAGCTCTTGCTCGGTCTCCATAATGGTTTGCTCTTGCTCCGCCACTTCAAACAAAGCTTTCGCATACCGTTTGGCAACTACCGTATCCCGGCTCATGCTTTGCCTCCTACCTCTTTAAGGTACTGGTCGACAAGCTCTCCCTGGACTTGGTCTTCTTTGATTTCTTTTTGAATCAGCTTGGAAGCGATTTGTACCGAAGCCCGGCCCACTTCGCTGCGCAGCTCGGCAACTGCTTTATTGCGCTCGCTCGTGATCTCACGAACAGCTTCGTCTTTCAGGCGGACAGCTTCGTCCTTGGCCTGAACGATAATTTGCTCCGCTTGCTTGCTACCTGTTTGTTTCGACTGCTCAATAATATCGTAGGCTTCTTTGCGTGCCTGTTGGAGAGCCTGCTTTTGCTCCTCAACATAGGCAGCAGCCTGTTCACGCGTCTGTGCCGCTTCATTCATTTGCTGTAATACAAGCTGACGCCGCTTCTCCATAACGGAAAAGAGAGGGCCGAATGCATAACGCGTCAGTAACCAGTACAAGATCAAAAATGCAATTACAGTAAAAACGATACTTGTCCAATTTAAACTCAATTGAAGTCACTCCTTTCCGGTGAACGTCAGTCCTAGTTATCTCTTAAGCCAAGCAACAAAGAAGGCGCGGATGGCTGTGCCTTCCCCGCCAAACCTTGCTTCCATTCAATTAAGCTGCTGCGTAGAAAATGAATGCCAGGACGACACCGATGATTGGCAGTGCTTCTACCAGACCTACACCGATAAACATAACAGTTTGCAATGAAGCTTTTGCTTCTGGCTGACGAGCAATACCTTCAACTGTTTTACTTACGATCAGACCGTTACCAATACCTGCGCCGAGCGCACCCAAACCTACTGCGATAGCTGCTGCTATTAATGCCCAAGCTCCCATTTTAAAAATCCTCCTTAGAGATGTGTATTTGTGTTGTACATGTATTTGCAGTTAAGAGCGAAGCGCACTCCTGAACTTAACTAAAAACCGGAAACTGAAATTACCTAATGCTCTTCTTCATGCGTATCAATTGCCTGTGAAATATACACGAACGTCAAAATGGTAAAGACGAACGCCTGAATACTGCCAACAAAGATACTGAATCCTTGCCATACAATCAGCCCCAATACGGAAGCAATCCACCCTCCAACGCCAATTGCTGTCAATTTCAGCAGCACACTAATCAAAACCTCGCCGGCAAAGATATTACCGAATAGACGCATACCATGTGTCAAAAGTTTCGAGAATTGCTCAATCAGGTTAATTGGCAAAAAGAAAGGGAATGGCTGAAGGTAATGCTTGAAATAAGCTTTGGTGTTACGGAACATTCCCAGAAAATGAACCAGCACAAAGATCATCAATGCCAGACCAATGGACACCCCTGCATCTGCGGTAGGTGATTTCCACCAGCTGACACCCACGTGGGCAGGTTCGCCCGGATGAGCCGCCTGTGCTTGTTCTAACGCTTCCTTGACTGGAATGATTTGGTGTCCAAATACTTGGGCACTTTGCGTATTATCGAAATCGGTCACAATACCGAATGGTAAGCCCAGCATATTTCCGACAAAAATGAACATGATCAGCGTCATCCCCAAGGAGAGGAACGGCTTCCCTTTTTTCAAATCCATCGTGCTGGTAATCAGTCCTTGAACGAATTCAACGACCCATTCCATAAAGTTTTGCAGCTTGCTTGGATTGTCCACAGACAAATTGCGCGTTGCAGCAAAAGCCAGTCCAAACACAATCGCACAAGTTACAAAAAGCATAATAATGACGGACAAGTCAATGTTAAACCCGCCCAATTCGATAATCGGTGATTCATGCAACATGTTTTCTCACCCCTTTCTCAGTTGAGCCATCATTTTTCCTGAAGCGCGAATATGATGCCTATAATTAAAAGAAGAAACTGGCCAGTTACCAGGCTTGCCATTACAGCGATCTCATGGAAATAGGCCGGGAATTCTATCGCCAGCACTACCGCCAAAATAGAGGTCGCTACACGAACTCCAAAGCCGATGCCCACCCTTTTCTTCTTGCCTTCACCGGCGGCCGCACTCGCAACCTGTCGAATTTTGTAGGCCATATACAGCACATTAAGACAGCTTACTCCCGTTCCCAGAATGATTCCGTGAGCAATGTCACGATGTTGGGGCATGAAGGCGGAGACCAGGAAACACAGAGCCATAATACAAAGCGCTACGATCCATAACATTTTTTGCATTCGGGTCATCTCACTCATGGTTATCCCTCAATACCTTTCCGATCACAAGGGCAATACTCAATGCGCCTACAACCAAGCCTGCGAGAACGCTTACGCCAATCCAAATTCCGGAACCACCAAGTTTGGCGTCTAGCCACTTTCCGGCATAAAAACCCCCCAGTGTGCACACAGCCAAATCAATGCCGATAGCGCTCACCAGTCCAATTGCCTTGAAGGCATTTCCGGTGTTATTTCGGTTGTTGTTTTGCTTGGAAGGTTTGACCACTTTTCCATGTCACCCCTGCAATTCCAGTCCATTTTACTTAAATATAAGATGCTTTGTCAATTGAGATATTTTAGTGCCCTAAAGTATAAAATCAGCCGACAAAGCATCTTAAAATGCCGTACCCCTTGGTAACCGTACAGTTTAACTGTATGCTTACCCTGTAAGGATGATTATGTGGTGCGGACACCTTTTGTGAACATTGTGTGAAATTCTTCAGGACGTTCGGATCGAACACCGTAATGGTGCAAAATAGCATTGACAATTCTTACCGAAGCTCGTCCATCGCCATAAGGGTTTGCTGCCTGACTCATAGACTCATATAATGCAGAATCCGTCAAAAGAGCCTTGGTCCGATTGTAGACGTTCTCCTCACTCGTACCCACCAGTTCCAGTGTGCCAGCTTCAATTCCTTCCGGTCTTTCAGTCGTATCACGCAGTACCAGTACAGGCACGCCGAATGAAGGTGCTTCCTCCTGAAGACCACCCGAATCAGTAAGTATGAGATGAGTGTGCGGATAAAAGTTGTGTAAATCCACCACATCCAGGGGATCAATCAGCTTAATACGCGGATGGTTGCCTAAAATCTCAAATGCAGGCTCCTTCACAGCCGGACTCGGATGAACCGGATACACGATAGCAATATCCTCAAACTCGTCTGCGATTCGTTTGACCGCACTAAAAATTTGGCGATGTGGTTCACCCTGGGACTCCCTACGGTGTGCCGTCATCAGAATCAGACGCTTGCCTTTAGCCCATTCCAACACCGGATGCTCGTAATCCTGACGAACCGTATACTGAAATACGTCAGTCACGGTATTGCCTGTTACATATATTCGAGATTCAGGCTTATTTTCCTTCCGCAAATTCCCAGCAGATAAAGAAGTAGGAGAAAAATGAAGATCCGACAGCACTCCTGTCAGTTGACGGTTCATTTCCTCAGGGTACGGAGAAAGCTTGTTCCACGTCCGCAAGCCCGCTTCCACATGCCCTACTTCGATCTGTTGCATAAAGGCCGCATAGCTGGCCAGGAAAGTCGTCAGCGTATCCCCGTGAACGAGCACGATATCAGGCTTTGCCTCACGTAACACAGGTTCCAATCCTTGAAGCACACGGATCGAAATTTCATTAAGCGTCTGACGATCCTTCATCACATCCAGATCATAGTCTGGGTGAATATTAAATACTTCCAGAACCTGATCGAGCATTTGGCGATGTTGAGCCGTTACACATACTACAGACTCGATATGCTCGGGGTGACGTTGAAGCTCCAATATAAGAGGAGCCATCTTAATCGCTTCCGGACGCACGCCAAAAATAGTCATCACTTTGATTTTGGACATTTCTGTTGAACCCCTTTTCAAAATAAACGCCCGACTCCAAGATCGTTCTTTTATGAAAAACGACTTGTCCGTAACGCCCATATATTGTGCCGAATGACCAGAGGCCGTTTACTTGGTTCCGTACAAACGGTCTCCCGCGTCACCAAGACCAGGAATAATGTAGCCGTGATCATCCAGACGCTCGTCCAGTGCAGCAACATAAATATCTACATCGGGGTGGGCATCCTGAACAGCCTTGACCCCCTCGGGAGCGGCAATCAAATTCATCATTTTAATTTGGGTGCAGCCTCTCTTTTTCAGCACATCAATAGCCGCGATCGCCGAGCCGCCTGTTGCCAGCATCGGATCAATCACGATCAATTCACGCTCTGTCACGTCTGTAGGCAGCTTCGTGTAGTATTCCACAGGCTGCAATGTCTCGGGATCACGGAACAGTCCCACATGCCCTACCTTTGCTGCTGGCAGCAGTTTGACAACGCCATCCAGCATCCCCAAGCCTGCACGCAAGATTGGAATGAGACCCAGCATGCGACCGGAAATAACCTTGCCTTCTGTCTCAGCAACCGGTGTCTGCACCGTAATGCTCTCCAGCGGGATATCCCGCGTAATTTCATAAGCCATCAATGTTGCTACTTCATCCACCAGTTCGCGGAAATCCTTGGTGTTGGTCCGCACATCGCGGATAAATGTAAGTTTGTGTTGGATCAAAGGGTGATCACAAACCACCAGTTTTGCCATGATAAATTCCCTCCGGTATTATCGTCACGTTCTCTCGCACCAGAATATCGAACATCCTGTATGGAAAGGATCTATGTAACCTATTTGTACAAACCAAATAAGCACAGATGCAATGCGTGCCTGTAAATCCTGTTTATTATAACATTCCCTTGATTGATTTAACACCTGCCACCGCAACCTTTTGTCAAGAGGAAGATATGATAAGTAAAATGCATACTTCGCCCACTTCAAGAGTGACTTTTGTCATACAAAAAGTGCATAAAAAAGGATCTAATGGCACTTGACCGTCAAAACCTTTTAAATTTCGGACTCCCTGCCTAAACCAACAGCCTTTGTGTCTTAATACAGCATCAGACTTTAGGATTTCAGCAGCCCATGTGCCAAATTATGGTTTGATGTTTTTCCCATTACATTTCGACCTCCCTTTTCTTTGTCAGACACAACTGAATGCTGGTAATGAATGCAACGATGATAAAGAAAATAATGGATTTAGCAGTACCCAATCTATGACCGTTTATTTGTAAACGCTTCATTATATATGTCCAACGCAACGGTCTCCTTCTACTTAATGATTCACCCTTTGTCAGCGCCAAATTCAACTCAAATGCATTAAAGGACCAGGCTATCGCCAGAAACAGACAGAATCGCTAGAAATCAAAAAAAAGACTGTTTCCCCTCCGGATTACGGAAGAAAGACAGCCTTATTAAACAAACAGATTGATTAGTATTGAACACCTGGATAAATCGGGAATTTGTCTGTCAGTTCGCCAACAGCTTGGCTGGCTTTGGACAATACCGTATCATCCTTTGGATTTTTGAGAGTTTCGGCAATGATTTTACCGATTTTGACCATAGCCTCTTCATCCATACCACGGGATGTAGCAGCAGGTGTACCAATGCGGATTCCGCTAGTAACAAACGGACTGGTCGGGTCGAAAGGAATCGCGTTTTTGTTCACCGTGATGCCCACAGAATCCAACACATGCTCCGCTTCTTTTCCAGTAATGTTCAAGCTACGAGTGTCCAGCAGCATCAGATGATTATCCGTACCGCCGGATACAATGTTAATGCCTTCAGCCAGCAATGTCTCAGCCAGTACCTGAGCGTTGCGAACTACGTTTTGCGCATAGGTTTTGAAGGAAGGCTGGAGCGCTTCACCCAAGGCAACGGCTTTGGATGCAATCACATGCATCAACGGCCCCCCTTGAGTACCTGGGAATATAGCTTTGTCAATCGCTTGCGCCCACGCTTTGCGAGTCAAAATCAGACCTCCACGCGGACCACGCAGCGTTTTGTGTGTCGTTGTTGTTACAAATTGAGCATGCGGAACCGGGCTTGGATGAATACCCGCTGCCACCAGACCCGCGATATGTGCCATATCGACCATGAAGAGAGCGCCCACATCATTGGCAATGGAAGCGAAGGCTTCAAAATCAATGGTACGCGGATACGCGCTCGCTCCAGCTACAATCAGACGAGGGCGATGCTTGAAGGCTGCCTTGCGCACTTCATCATAGTCGATGCGGAAGTTGTCTTCACGTACGCCGTAAGCGGCAAAGTTATACAGCAAGCCGGAGGCGTTAACCGGACTTCCGTGTGTCAGATGGCCACCGTGTGCCAGGTTCATACCCAGTACGGTATCTCCAGGTTTAAGAGCTGCCAGATATACTGCCATGTTCGCTTGCGCTCCCGAGTGAGCCTGTACGTTAGCATGCTCTGCACCGAACAGTTCTTTGGCACGGTCGCGTGCAATGTCCTCGACGATATCCACATGCTCACAGCCACCGTAGTAGCGTTTGCTTGGATAACCTTCAGCATATTTATTCGTCAGTACAGAGCCCATCGCTTCCATTACCGCTTCACTGACGATATTTTCGGATGCGATTAGCTCGATATTATGGCGTTGTCGTTTCAGTTCAAGTCCCATTGCTTCCAGCACTGCCGGGTCACTTTTACGCAGATGTTCCATCATGATTGATTACTCCCTCTCCATGGTCAATTGTCAGGTATACAGGCAAGCGCCTGCTCCTCAGTTGGGTACCTCATCATCAATACAAAAAAGATACAAACATGCTGTCCAAACCAAAATGCAAATGCTAGTCACAGCTTCCGCCGCCTTCTTGCTCCAGACTATACACCGCTCGTTGTCCGCCAATGAGCGGAGGACGAGTGAACGCCGCCGTCACACGCGCTTCGCCAATCCAGCGAAGACTTGGACGAAACGGAACAGCAACTGGCCGCATATGCATACCGATGAGCGTCTCGCCAATGTCTATCCCCGCATGTGCCTGTACATTCGCCGCCAGACATGCATCTTCCAGCGCACGATAGGCGGCGGCAGCCATAGATCCGCCTGCCGTACGAACGGGGACGGCAGCAACCTCCGTCAGTCCCAGCCGCTCCAGCACGGCCCGGTCAACGACCAGCGCACGGTTCAAATGCTCGCAGCATTGAAATGCCACGTCAAAACCGTACGCCCTGCGCACGGATTCCACTCCAGCCAGCAATTGCTGAGCTACATCGAGCGCTCCCGCCGTGCCAATCCGGCTTCCCGCCACCTCACTGGTGCTAACGCCGATCACCAACAAACGACCAGCCTTGAGACTGGCTGCTTCTGCTATTTCCTTCACGACAAAAGCGGTCTGTGCTTCAAGCGTAGCCTCATGATCCATTTGTCCTACCATTGGAACCTCCTTTGGTTGAACAGCCCTACAGAGACTAGGCACGGGCTTATCCCCCATGTTCAACACGCTCTCTCCTGATATCACAATCTGACTATATTATAGCCGATGAATCGGATTTCGAGCAGGAAAAATGGAAGAACTGCTTAAAGGACCTCTCCCGGTTCGGATATTCGAAGTAACAGCACACGGAAGAATCATTGGCGTTTGTCTGGACAGAAGGCTATCAGAGGCTGGACCCAGCTCTATACGAAAAAAGAGCAGTCCACAGCCATTGTGGATTTGCTCTTTTGCCCAGGCGACCGGCCGTATATCCGGTGCTCCATTGTGGTTAATCCCACTTTTGTCGCCAGTTACACCGGATTCTTGTTTTTCCACCTTATCTTAACGGATTAACCGCCGAAAATCAACAGATCCCGTACAAAATAGATGAGTGATACGAACTTTATCCAGCCAAAGCCTTTAGTTTGTCCACCAGCTTGTGCAGCGCCGTTCGGATTTCCGCAGCTGTGACATCGTAATCTTCACGTGAACCGCCGAACGGATCAGAAATATCAAAGCCCGGAATACGTTGACGCAATTCAATCATCCGCTCACGCTCCCGTGCCGAAAGCTCCTGACCCAGCGAACCTATCAGTTGTTGTGAAGCGTACAAGCCATCTAGCTCCTGCACATCATTCAGCACCGAATCCTGGTCCTCCACATACTCCTTGAGCGTAAACACTTTGCCCACCGTTTGGGGAAAGCGCTGAATGACGTGCTGCTTATGCCCTTGGGTCAAGGTTAAAATTAGATGTGCCCACTCGGCAAGCCCGCCGTTCAAAGGAGTTGAGGTGATTTGATCCGAGATATTGTGGTCACGTAGCACTGCCTCAGCGTGTCGGGAAATAGGCGTACCTTCCATCGCGGCTACTCCCGCCGAGCGCACTTCCAAACCTAGCCCGTGCTCAGCAGACAGCTTGCGCAGCATCCCTTCAGCCATCGGACTGCGACAGGTGTTCCCTGTGCATACGAATAAAATATGTTTCAACGTCTTCACCCCCTTATGTTGAAATAATATATAATTAAAACATAAACATAATGCCAAACGCCAGTAAAATGGCACCGCCCACCGCTTCTCCATAGTCTCCCAGATTGCGGCTGACCTTGCGGCCTAGCAGCAGCCCCAGCATCGCCATCGCTCCCCCGCAAAATCCAAACACCAGAACGGTCAGTACCAAATCACTCTGGAACATGCCAAGTGACACCCCAACAGAAAAGGAGTCGACGCTCACTCCAAGCGCAAATAGCAAAAGACCCAAGGATGAACGATGGTCCAGCACCTGTACCCCGTCACCTTTGAAGGAATTATAAACCATATGCCCGCCCAAAAGGATGAGTAATCCCCCTGCAAAGTAGGTCGTCACATGGCCAAGTAAAGAACTCATATAATGGCCTGTGAACATACCCAGCAATGGCATCAGAATGTGAAAAAAGCCAATGACCGTACTGATCCTCAGCACGTCCCGCAGGCGTATCCCTTTCATGCCGATTCCTACGCCCAACGATAACGCGTCCATCCCCAGCGCTACAGCCATGACCAGAATCGTTACAATCTGCCCGGCTTGGGCAGAGGCTGCCAGCATACTCCATCCCTCCAATATCCGTCGGCTCTTGTACACGTTATGCGGACAAGAGGCAAAACAGTACAAGCATACGGTGAACGCGCCTGTACCGGGATAGGTAAACGGACGACTATGCTAAAAGGCTAATTATCGAACATCCTTTCTGTCTGTCATGCGGTCTAGAGTAAACGGACGACTATGCTAAAAGGCTAATCCATCTAAAGCCTCTACATTTATGGACAAATGCCCGGATCGTCCTAGAGACGGACGATCCGATGGCCCGCCGCTTTGAGCAGGCGGTTCATGACGGCGTCTCCCAGCCCTTTCGGCGGACAGGCTTCCGCCAGGATGTAGGTGACGCCTTCCTCGTCGCAGCGGCGCAGCACGCCGTACAGGCGCTGCGCCGCCTCATGGAGCGCGTCCAGCTTGCCCAGCGTGTAAACGCGCTCTCCGGCATAGCCAGCGGCATGCTCGTCGAACGCGAGCACCGCTGTGCGCTCCCCGCGCGCGGACGCCTCCGCCAGCGCGGCGCGAATCCAGCCCGTCACCTCAGCGGAGGACGGGCCTTGCACTACGCTTAAGCGGCCTCGCGGCGCGTAGTGCGTGTACTTCATGCCCGGCGAGCGTGGTGCCGGGCTGTCGGCGTCCTCGCCGGGCGAAGCAGCGGCGAGCGCCGGGTCCAGCTCGACGGCGCGAGCGACCGCAGCGAGCTGCTCGGCCGTCACGCCGCCGGGGCGCAGGATGGTGACGGTTCCGTCGTCACCGGCCTGCACCACCGTGGACTCCAGCCCCACACCCGTGGGGCCACCGTCCAAAATGCCGCCGATGCGGCCCTCCAGGTCCTCCCGCACATGCTGTGCAAGGGTCGGACTGGGCCTGCCCGAGCGATTGGCGCTTGGCGCAGCCAGCGGACAGCCTGCTTCTGCGATCAGACGCAGCGCTACCGGATGATCGGGCATGCGCACGCCGACCGTGTCCAGCCCCGCCGTCACACGAGGCGACAGGGCTTGCGGCATCACGGGCAGCACCAGCGTCAGCGGTCCTGGCCAGAACGCATCCATCAGCGCCTGCGCTGTATCATTCACTTTCGTTACCATGCCATCCAGCTGGGCAGGGTCGGAAATATGCACGATCAGCGGATTATCAGAAGGACGCCCTTTGGCGGCGAATACTGATTCTACCGCTTCCGTGCTGCGCGCATCCGATCCCAAGCCGTACACCGTCTCGGTAGGGAACGCTACCGTGTCTCCTGCTTGCAGCAGCACAGCAGCCTCACGAATGCCTTTTTCCGCCGCAATACGGGCTTGTCCGGATAACATTTCACCAGAGGATTCCCCTTTAACAACCAAACCTCTTACGTCCCACCATTTTGTATGGGAATCTGGCAACGGCGGATTTAGTTCACGAAGCGCCTGTTCATCCAATACCCGCTCACATTTTTCCTTCTGCACAGACTCACCGCGCAAACCTTGTATTTGATTCGATTTATCGCTCATATTAGATCATCCCATACCTTATTGTCATACAGTCCTGGTTCAATTAGCTCTATCCCCAAAGAACTTACTTGGGCGGCTTATCTGAACCAAGTCTGTCCATGTCTCACAGCTGTAAACCCTATACCCCATTATAACATACCGGGGTCATACACCCGTTGTTCTCTTTTCTACAACTTACGACGATTAGGCAAAAAGACCACTCACCCATCCCCAAAGCCCCGTCAATGCATCCCATAGAAAAAACCGTACTTCCGGCTCCTTGTCAGCGGCATTCGTCCGTTCGCCTCCCTGGTTCGCTTTTGCCGAGATCGTTTGTGCTGCCGCTTCCCCGCTACCTGCATCAATGAAGCACAACGGAGGGAACAGTACACACCACCAATTCTGTCCCTTACCTTGTCCCAGCGTGACCCGAAGCGCTTCATAATTTCCTGCGGGATAGACAAGCCCACCGTACATCTTGGTCGGAAAAGGTACGTTTGCCAATTCCACCTGATGGTCGTACGAAATGCCCCGTCGAGCCAGTTCCGCGCCTACTAAACGGTCAATTTCGGGTAAATGAGCAGCAATCAGCACTCTGGCTTGCTCCAAGCTTTGCGGGTTTTCCAGCTTGCCTACCCACGCATCCATCTGTTGTACGATGGTATCCCTAATTTCACGTTTTACCAGTTGATCCTCCGGACGATCCGAATTGGCCAAAATGCGCAATCGGATGGAATCATGAGGAATGACGCCCGCTCCTGTCGTTGCCACCCCTGCCACTACAGACCCTCTTGACCCTGGTGTCATGGCGGCATCTGTTTTTTGACCTTCCCACGACATCATTAATATTGAAATACAAAATAGTATCATTGCAGCTTGCTTGGTCCAGCCTCTCATCCCAATCCCCCCCAAACTCTATCATGTCTATCAGTCTGTCCGGTTTGGGAGAGGCTAAACCTATCAATCTCGTAAAATGTTCAAGACCATTTTAAAAACACCCAATACACCCTACATCAAGCACATTGATCTGGGCCGAAGCTTCGCAGTAACCCGCGAATACGAAAAGGCCCAGATTTCACAATCTGGACCCTTTTGTATCTTACTATTTTATCTCACCATAAAGATCAAATGGCATCCATTTAGAAGCATGGCATTAAGCTTTTTTTGCCTTCGTTAAACTCACTCTGGATGGCTGTGGCAGATCGTCCTCCAGCTCCTGACCGTGGACCTTGATACTCATAACCAAGCCAATACTAGCCATGTTAATCAAAAGCGACGTACCTCCATAGCTGATAAAAGGGAGCGTAATCCCCGTCAGTGGCATGATTCCCAAAAACGCGCCGATATTCTCAAAAATCTGATACAGCAGCATGGATACAATACCGACGATAAGATACGGTCCGGCACGGTCACGGCATTCCAGCGAGATCAGGATCATTCGGTGAATCAAAATAAAATATAGCAACAGCAGCACCGACGAGCCGACAAAGCCAAATTCCTCCGCTACGACCACAAAAATAGAATCCGCATACGTGTAAGGCACACGACCGGATTGCACCGAAGTCCCCTGCAAAAAGCCTTTGCCCATCATCCCGCCAGAGGCAATCGCCAGCTTGGCGTTTTTGGTATGGTACGATGCCTTAGCGGTCGCTTTTTCCGGTACTAGCCAAGGGTCCAAACGCTCTACCCAGTGACTGCGTCCAATCCCTTTCATAAAGGTGTCAATCTGATCATGAAAGGAAATATAAGCTTTAAGTCCACCGCCGACGGCTACTGCAAATATGGTAAATCCGATCAGTGCATGGGATGCCTTCACATTACCAATCCATAGCATACCAATGACAATGACGATGTATCCGAGTGCATTCCCCAAGTCATTTTGCACCATGACCATAGCAAAGGGGACAAAGCTCACCAAAGCAACTGGAAGTACATCCTGAACAAAATACAGCTTGCTCTTGCGCTTCTTCATCAGCATATAAGTCAGAAAAATGATGAGAACCAGCTTGAATACCTCAGCAGGCTGAAGGTTCAAGCCACCAATTTTCAAAAAGCCCTGAGAGTTGTTAACCGTCCCGCCAAAAAAGCCGAGAGCGAGCAGGAAAATTCCGCCCCCATATACATATAGTGCTTTTTTAATAAATATTCGGAAATCGACTACTGCTATACCCAAGATCGCCACAAAACCCAATATATAATACCCGATCATCTTCTGATAGTCATTGCCGTGCTCCACAATGTTCGTAGGGCCCCTGCCCGCACTATATACCGTTATGATGCTGATTGCCATCAGCAAAACCAGAATGAAGATCACCGGACCGTCAATTTTTTTCAATTTCTGAAGCATGATTTCCCCCTGAGCCGTTTCTCGGTCATACTCCCTTTATTCTAAAGGAAAGACTCGCAAAAAGAAAATGCAGCATTATTCCGCAACGCCCAGGACATGACGTTCGATTCCGGCAAGGTCTGGAACGATCAGAATCGTATTCCAATGACCTGCCTGCTCCAACAGTCCAGCCACGTCTCGGGCCTGTCCCATGCCCAGCTCGAACCCGATCAGCCGCGGCGGGGCCTGAAGCAGCCCAAGCTGCTCCAGCATCGCCCGATACGGGCCAAGCCCGTCAGGCCCGCCATCCAGCGCCATACGCGGCTCATGGTCGCGCACCTCCGGCTGCAAGCCTGCGATGTCGGCGGCCGGGATGTACGGCGGATTGGACACCAGGATGTCCACCGCCTCTCCCGCGAACGGCGCCAGCAGGTCGCCTTCGCGCAGCTCCACGGCTGCGCCGTTGGCAGCGGCGTTATGCGCCGCCATCTCCAGCGCTGCGGCGGAAATATCCCCCGCCGCCACACGCCACCGGGGCCGCTCAGCCGCCAGCGTGACGGCAATCGCCCCGCTGCCCGCGCCGATATCGAGCGCCTGCGGAGCGCCGTCCGGCCACAGCCGGTCGCCGTGCTGAAGTATGGCCTCGACGAGCAGTTCTGTCTCAGGGCGCGGAATCAGCACCGACGGCGAAACCGCGAACGGACGGCCATAAAACTCCTGCCGTCCGATAATATACTGCGCTGGCTCACCCGCTGCTTTGCGGGCTATCACCGCTTCCCACGCCTCTTTGCCCGAGGCTGGGAACGGATCGCCCAGCGCAGCGTAGAACGCCGTGCCTTCCAGCCCGAGCACATGCTCCAGCAGCAGGCGGGCGTTATGCTGCGGCTCCAGCACGCCGCAGCTTCCTAAAAAAGAAGAAGCCTCTACTAAGGCTTCTCTGATACTCATACTCCGTTCCGGCAACATCCGATACACAAGATCGCGTTCGTGTCCCAAAACTTAAACCTCTTGTTCCATCAAATCAGCCTGCTCTGCAATCGTGAGCGCCGATACGATTTCTTCAATCTCCCCGTTCATCACCTGATCCAGCTTGTGCATGGTCAGCCCGATACGGTGATCTGTTACACGGCTTTGCGGGAAGTTGTAGGTACGAATGCGTTCACTGCGATCCCCGGTACCTACCTTGCTCTTACGCTCGCCTGCATATTTGGCTTCCTCTTCCTGACGAAGCATATCCGAAATACGGGCACGCAAAACCTGGAGTGCCTTCTCCTTGTTGGAGTTTTGGGATTTACCATCCTGACAGGTTGCCATAATGCCTGTTGGCATATGCGTTACACGTACCGCCGACTTGGTTGTATTAACGGACTGACCGCCAGCACCACTGGAGCAGAACGTATCAACGCGGATATCCTTGTCGGAAATTTCAACATCCACTTCTTCGGCCTCAGGCATAACGGATACCGTAGATGTAGACGTATGAATACGTCCGCCGGATTCCGTTGTCGGAATCCGCTGTACGCGGTGTGCTCCGCTTTCGAATTTCATTTTGCTGTATGCGCCGCGTCCGTTAATCATGAAAATAACCTCTTTAAAGCCTCCGAGGTCATTCATGTTCGCGTCCATCAGCTCTACACGCCAGCCTTGGGTATCGGCATAACGAGTGTACATCCGGTACAGATCCGCCGCGAACAATGCCGCTTCGTCACCACCCGCTGCGCCACGAATCTCGATAATCACATTCTTATCATCATTCGGGTCCTTCGGCAGCAGCAAAATGCGGATTTTCTCGTCCAGCTCCCGTTTGCGGGCACTAAGCTCATCAATCTCCATTTTCACCATTTCACGCATCTCGTCGTCCAGCTTTTCGGCCTGCATCGCTTTAGCAGCGTCCAGCTCTTCAACGACAGTTTTATATTCGGTATATGCTTCATAAGCAGGCTGTAAATCAGACTGTTCTTTGGAATAATCTCTAAGTTTCTTGCTATCGTTCGCTACATCCGGATCGCAGAGCAGTTCGCTCAGTTTATCGTAGCGGTCCGCCAATGATTGCAATCGGTCCAACAAGCGATTCACCTCTTCAGTTAAATTAATATGAAGCCAGATTCAAATTCACTGGCTACAGCTCTTTATTATACCAACTAATTGACTAATTAGCTACTAAAAATACTTCTAATTCAGGAATTGAATAACAACCATAATTTCAATAAAAAAAGACATGCACCACAACCCCTTTAACCTGAAGGAATTCAATCCCCTAATACACACAAAAAAACGCTAAGCATTGATTGACTGAGCGTTTTTTCGTTAGAATGGTTAAAATCCCTACTTGCCTTCATAAATCCATTCGACTAATTTCCTATCAAAGGAATGAGGTTCTTCGAACATAGGATTATGCCCACTATGCTCAAAAATTACTTTCTTCACGTTCTCATAGGTGTCATCCACAAGATCCCACAGTGAAACGGGTGCAACCAAATAATCATGTCTCCCTAAACCAATAAATACTGGCTTATTAACATCGGTCAACGATTGTATCAGATTAAGTTTTCCGAATGCTTCTCCCCATAAATGATCAATGATTGTCATATTCGTATATACACCATCCCACATGTAAGCTGCATTAAATGTATAATCGTAAAAGCTTTGGCTTCCCATACGAATACACATGTGAACAAACCGTCTCGCGGGATCTTTCTTGATATCATGTTCTAATAAAACAATATCTTTTTCAAAATGCCTCTTTCTCTCTGGACTTGCTGTCTCATTAAAAAATGAAAAGCTTTGCCGCTGTCTTTCTTCGCTATTGGTAGGTGCTGAATTTAACAAAACAACTTTCTGAACATGCTCAGGGTATTTTCTGGCATATTCCAAAGCCATAAAGGCATGTCCGGAATGTCCCAATATGATAAAATCCTCAAGATTAAGGGATTGTCTTGCTGCTTCTATATCATCTATTGCTTTATCCAACGTATAATCTTCGGGTTCTAAAGCTCGGGACGGCTTCACAAATCCTCTATGATCCAAGAAAATGAACTGAAACTTTTTATATAAATTCTCCGAAAACAAGTGAGGATAATATATACTACTGCCAACCACCAATATTGGCTTTCCATACCCTTGTATACAGTAATTCAACTTAAATCCATCGCTAATTAAATGTTGATTTTTGTTCATTTTAATAGTCCTCTTTTCTTTTTTATTAAAAGAAGAGCTATCGACAAAATGAAGCTCTTCCTTATACCACTCCCTTTCCTTTTTCCAATTCTCGTGTATTCTCCATGGAACGTTCTAACATCTCAGCTCACCTCCATCGGTTCTTTTTAGCTATGTAATTAAGGGGATTTTAGCATATTTTCTTTCAAAATCGAGCTAAGAATATGAATTTATCCTAAAAAATAAAAAAAGCCGCCACCCAACACAGGCAGCGACTACTTTATTTAGCACAATGTTTCATACTGTAAACCTATGTTATACATTAAAACGGAAATGCATAACGTCTCCGTCCTGTACCACGTATTCCTTACCTTCCAAACGAAGCTGACCACGTTCCTTAGCCCCGTTCATAGAGCCAGCAGCGACCAAATCGTTGTAGGATACAACCTCGGCACGAATAAATCCGCGTTCAAAATCCGTGTGGATAACGCCCGCAGCACCCGGTGCTTTAGTTCCTTTGTGAATGGTCCATGCGCGTACTTCCTGCACACCTGCTGTGAAATACGTATACAGACCCAACAAGCGGTAAGCGGCTTTGATCAGACGATTCAGACCGGATTCAGCCAGTCCCAGTTCCTCCAGGAACATCGCCTTATCTTCGCCTTCCAGCTCGGCAATTTCAGATTCTACTTTGGCGCTAATCGGCACCACTTCTGCATTTTCCGCTACAGCAAAATCACGTACCTTTTGCACATAAGGATTGCTGTCGGCTTCCGTTACACCGTCTTCGCTGACATTAGCTGCGTACAGTACAGGCTTCATCGTAAGCAAATGAAGATCACGTACAATCAGTTGTTCTTCATCCGACAATTCCACGCTGCGCGCAGGCTTATCAGCATACAGTGATTCCTTGATCCGCTCCAGCACTTCAACTTCCTGGGTGTATTGCTTATTGCCACCCTTCATGTTTTTGCGGGAACGCTCAATGCGCTTGTCTACGCTTTCGATATCCGCCAGAATCAGTTCCAGATTAATGGTCTGAATGTCACTGATCGGGTCGATTTTGCCGTCCACATGGGTGATGTTCTCATCCTCAAAACAACGTACCACATGCACAATCGCATCCACTTCACGAATATGAGCCAGAAACTTGTTACCCAAACCCTCGCCCTTGCTCGCACCGCGTACAAGTCCTGCAATATCAACAAATTCAAAGGCCGTCGGCACCGTTTTGTTCGGCACAACCAGTTCAGTCAGCTTATCCAGCCGCTCGTCCGGTACTTCAACGACACCTACATTCGGATCAATCGTACAAAATGGATAGTTTGCGGATTCCGCACCCGCCTGCGTTATTGCGTTAAACAGTGTTGATTTGCCCACGTTCGGCAAGCCCACAATCCCCGCTTTTAAAGCCATAATCAGAACAACTCCCGTTTATATAAAATGTGCGTTATGCCATCCGTTAGTTTACCAACCCACATTATATATGAGAACACATACATGCGGCAAGCATATGGCTGTGACTTTCAGGATTTCCGCTGCATCCTTTGCTTTTTCATTCAAATCTCTTTGCTCATCTGAATATCCGTAACCCGATAGCCTGACTTGCGGTACACATGCAAAGCCCGCTCATTATGCCCAAATACATGCAAACCGATGCGAACGGCTCCCAGCCTGCGAGCTTCCTGTTCCAAAGCCCCCATCGCCAATGTGCCTAGCCCCCGCCCCTGATATGAATCGTAGACGAGAATATCCAGCAGAAAAGCTTCTTTTCCTTGCACGCTATCCGTAATATTGAACCAGATATAGCCCGCTTCCTCTTGGCTCTCCACATCTTCAGTATCCGAATACATCAGCATGTAAAGGTGAGCCTGGGGGGTATCCAGTCTCTGTGGCAGGTATCGGGCAAAGCTTTCTGCCGCGCGTTCCGGCGCTTCTTCCACCGTCCATGTGCCTGCCTGGATTTTTTCATCCGCGTAGTCCGCGAGTGAGCGCTGCTCAAACCGTTCATATTGCTCTGCGTCCATCGGTACCAAGGTTACAATGCTACTCATGCGTTCGCCTTCTTTCTCAACCGAGTCGTGTCTTTAAGTCCCTTAATCCCAGCTACTCCAATTCCAAACATAACTGTGCGCAGTTCCATTTCGACCTGCTCCAGCCGCGCTTCCAACGCCTCTGTGGAGGCGACCGCCGATCCGAGCAGCGACCGTCCGAAACCCGCCATATCAGCGCCCAAGGCAAGCGCCTTGGCTGCATCGACACCGTTTCTCAGTCCGCCACTGCCGATCACTGCGCCATTCGGCTGCGCCGCCCTGACTTCTACAATACAATCTGCGGTAGAGTTCCCCCAATCCGCAAATGCTTCCGCCGCTGCACGACGTACAGGATCAGAATTGCGGAACTTTTCCACCTGACTCCAGCTTGTCCCGCCTGCGCCAGCGACATCAATAAAAGCTGTCCCCACATCGTACAGTTTCGAAGCCGTCTCGCCATCTATACCCCAGCCTACTTCCTTCACGCCTACAGGCACTGAAAGCTGGCGGCACAACTCCTCAATGCGTCCAAGCAAACCGCTAAAATCCAGATTCCCTTCGGGTTGGAAAACCTCCTGTAATCCGTTCAAATGAAGTACCAGCATGTCCGCTCCGGCAATCTCCACCGCACGGCGACAGTCGTCCACACCAAATCCGTAGTTCAACTGCACCGCTCCCAGATTGGCAAGGATCGGAATATTCGGTGCCAGGCGGCGAACCGCAAAGGTCGAAGCCAGTTCTGCTTTTTCCACCGCAGCTCGCACCGAGCCTACCCCCAGCGCCCAGCCTCGTTTCTCCGCTGTCTCTGCTAAGCGCTCATTAATCGCTCCCGTCTCAGCACTGCCGCCTGTCATGGAGCTAATCAACAGTGGCGTTCGCACAGCACGTCCCAGAAAAGTAGTGTCCAGACGTACCTCATCAAAATGCAGCTCAGGCAGCGCACAGTGTTTAAAGGCATAGCGCTCCAGTCCACTCGTAATGCCTTGGCCCGCCACGTCCTCTTGCAAACAAAGGCGAACATGCTCTATCTTCCGTTCACCTGTCCGTGCAGCAGGCAGCAAAGAGCCGGATCTGCCAGAACCCTCAGGTGCTTCGGGTTTATTTTCCACATTACTCATCTATGTCCCACCTCATTCAGGTCACTTCATGTACTTACATTGGTCTGAAAACACAAATAAGACCGCTCCCGAACACGGTAACCGATCTAATTATGTATGATTACAGGCAATCATTTAGATACCTTCATTGTAGCATGGATGGAAAAATATATACACAATCGCGAGCCTTTCCTCTGCTTATATAAACCGTTCAGGTGAGTTTTGTTTGTGCCTTAGTCCTGAATCTCTTCGTAATAATCTTTTTTTTGCTTTTCCCAGTACCGTCTGTCTTCATCTGTAATTTCCCTTAGCACTTTACATGGATTTCCTACGGCAACCACATTATCAGGAATGTCTTTGGTAACGATAGATCCAGCCCCAATAACTACATTATTTCCAATATTCACTCCTGGAGTGATTACGGTATTTGCGCCAATCCATACACTGTTTCCAATCGTTATCGGTTTACCAAACTCCAGCAAGGTGTTGCGCACATCTGAATCTATCGGATGCCCAGCCGTATATACGCCTACCCTGGGGCCGAAAAAAACATGATCCCCTATTGTTACTTTCGCTACGTCAATAATGATGCAATCATAATTGGCATAGAAATGATCGCCCACTGTAATATTATAGCCGTAGTCACAGCGGAACGGGGGTTCGATATATATCTCCTGACCTGTAGACTCGAAAAGTTGTCTAAGTAGCTCTACCCGATATCCCAGTTGCTCTTCTGTACTGTTATTGAACAAGCGGGTAAGCATTCTCGATTTCTTGCTATCCTTTGCCAATTCTTTTCCGCCAGCCATATATAGTTTGCCTTTTAACATATTTTCTTTATTCGTTGCCATGTACACTTTCCTTCCTGTTTAAAAGGTTTTCATTTCACTCCATGAAGTTGGACAAATGCCAGATACTAAATTATATCTCATAGTGATATCGATATAATAAAGAAAACGGAGTTGATCATTCATGAAGCTGCTTAATCCACGGAATGATATTTTATTTAAAGGTTTTTTTCAATAGGACGTTATCCCTTCATCCCATCAGGCACATGTGAAATGCTTTCTTGCTGGTCCTTCGTACGTCCGTTGCCGAACTTGAATATCAAAATGCCTCCGATAATGACCAGCACACCGATCAGCTTGGTGAAGGTGAACGGAATCTTTTCCAGTCCCAGCCATCCTAACGAATCCCACAGCAAAGCAGTGCCCAATTGTGCCGTTAACACGATAGAGATCGCATAGGTGGGGCCAAGCAGCTTCACTCCTTGCACCAGACAGAACACCACGCCAACACCAATCATTCCACTGAACCAGTACCACGGTTGCATATGCTGTAGTGTAAATGTATTTTTTCCTGCAAAAATAAGACTGCCGAGCAAGGAGGCCAGAAACCCCGTTCCCAGCACAAGTGTGGTTGTAGCCCATGAACCTGTTCGTTCGTTCACCTTATTATTGAATATCGTTTGCAGGCTAACAAAGGCCCCTGCGATAACCGCCAGTACAATTCCTAATAGCATGATTTCAGTTCTCCCTCGCTAATTCTTTTACGAATGATTATGCTTCATAGATATTATGGCCTGCCAGTTGGCCCAAACCTTCTCTGTCACGAATCACAATATAGCCCCGTGCTCGTTCCACCAATCCATCTGCGCTCATCTTGCGAATTACACGGTTGAGATGCCTGTAGCTGGTTCCGATTAAATTCGCCACATCTACGAGACTGGATGCCCGCAGTTCCTCATGAAATGAAGCATCACCTTCGTCAAAAGAAACGGATAGCAGGTAACTGGCCAGCCTGACTTCCACGGGATACATTAAGTTAAAGCTAGAGAAGTCCGAATCCATGCAAAACTTACGGGTAACGATATCCAGCAAAAATTGCAGCATTGGAGCGTAGTCCCTTCCATATTTATTCATCCAATGGTGGTGAATACCAATGACATATATAGGAGACACAGCCTCCACTGTGTTGATCACATTGCTGTTGCGAATATATTCTACATCTCCTATGATCTCAATTGGTGTTTTAAAGCAGAGAACCAGTGTTTTGCCTTCCGTTGAACTGGTATAAATCTTGACCTTGCCCTGTACCAATATGTACAGATGTTCAATGGAATCCCCTTGGGAGCACAGCTTTTCCCCTTGTTCCAAACGATGCAGCGACAAATAAGGCCGCAGTGGCTCATGTAGTATCGATTCTAACTGATGCAATTGTAAAAAATGCTTCAGTTGCTCTTGATCCTGAATTTCTTTCATGCTTGGGCTCACCTTCGTTTTCTACGTTATGGGTTCCTTCGCCGAAGGAAGTTTTATTTAGAGCTTCAAAATGATCACACCCGCAATCATCATGCCAATGCCTATAAATTGCGGCAGCTTCATCTTTTGCTTCACTACACCGAACCATCCGTTAATATCAACCAAGAAGGTCAGGCACAACTGGGCAATCAACAGCGCCGAGATCGTGAACGTAACCCCAATATGCTGTATAGCGGTGACTTCACTGAATATGATGATAGCTGCAAAAGCCCCACCCAAGAGATACATGGGCTTCACCTGCTTCATCTCCGCCAAACTGCCATCTCTTGTAAACATCCAGACCAATGCCGCCAAAATAACACCCGTCAGTTGAGTAACCGTAGCCGCCTGCCATGTACCGATATCCTGACTAATCCGTGTATTCGCTACCCCTTGCAGCGTAATACAAGCGCCTCCCAGAAAAGCAAACAAAATTCCTCTCATGAATCGTTATTCTCCCTATTGAAGTGACTTTTCTATTTATTAAAGTATAGGTTAATCTCACCATAAAGGACATATGTCCTGAGAAAGGGCTGGCGCCTATACCGTATGATCCATTCCGATTCCACATAATCTATAATTGATGTCCATTCCAACCATCCATATCCTTACCTTTTCTTCCGATCATTACGCTTCAATTCTGTACACTTCCGTTAATAACTAGACAGTATCCCATCATAAACTGCATGTTCCGGCACGATGAAATGGAATGCAGCATTCAATTGAGGAGTTGACCGCCCGTATGGTTAAACATAATCCGCTGCATCGAAAAAGCCGTACTATTAAAATCATTATCCTGTTACTCATCCTATGGCTGATTGCCGTCATGATCTATCAGACCCATAAGCCATTGCCCCCCTTCGTCTCCTATGAAAGTCAGGAGTATTCAACCAACGAGGTGAACTTCTGGACGGATTTGACCTATTCCTCCGGGGATGGAAGTACCGCACAGCATGAAGGGCAAATTTTAAACCGTATGTTTGGGATCATTAATGAAGCCAAACAATTTATCGTCATCGACCTGTTTCTGTTCAACGATTATAAACATAAGGGCCAGCGCTTTCCCCAAGTCAGCGCACAGATGACCGAGCGTCTGATTGCCAAAAAGAAGGCTAATCCTGATATGCCTATCTTTTTCATTACGGATGAAGTCAATACCAATTACAATTCATCCCCCAATCATTTGCTGGAGAATATGAAGCAAGCGGGAATCCAGGTCGTGCAGACCGATGTGGACCCGCTGCGGGATTCCACACCGAGCTATTCTGCGGTGTGGCGTACCTTTTTCCAATGGTTCGGACAGCAGGGCACGGGCTGGATTCCCAACCTGATGGCCAGTGACGGACCTGACGTTACGGCACGCTCCTATCTCAAGCTGTTGAACGTCAAGGCCAATCATCGTAAATTGGTTGCCAGCGAACAGACAGCGCTCATTTCCACAGGCAACGTCCACGATGCGAGTGCATATCACTCCAATGTGGCGCTGGAGGTGAAGGGACCCATCATCGGGGACATTTTACAAACCGAGCAGGCGGTGCTGGACTTCTCCGGCGGAGGGCGGCTTCCTGCCTATCCGCCACAAGCAGAAGCCTCTGCTCAATCGGGAAAGGACAACTACAGGATCAAATATCTAACCGAAGGCAAGGTATATACCTCGGTTCTGGATGCCATCGGACAGACCAAACAAGGCGACAGTATTCATATGGGCATGTTTTATTTGGCTGACCGCAAAGTGCTGAACAGCCTGCTGGATGCCTCTGCACGCGGTGTGAACATCCAGTTGCTGCTGGACCCGAATCAAAACGCGTTTGGGCAGGAAAAAATCGGCATCCCCAATCTTCCGGTTGCCAAAGAACTGTCCGACAAATCAGGTAAAAAAATTCAAATCCGCTGGTATAATACGACCCATGAGCAATACCATACCAAGCTGATTTATATTGCCAAGGAACAGGGAGATCACATCATTCTGGGCGGGTCTACGAATTTGACACCACGTAATTTGAACGACCTGAATCTGGAAAATGAATTGTGGGTGGCCGCTCCGGCGGACAGCAAGCTGATCCAACAGATTGCGGCCTATTTTAATACATTATGGAATAACCGGGGAGCTGAATACAGTCTGGATCTGGAGGCTTACGAGGACAAATCTACATTTTGGAAAGATATACTATATCGTTTACAAGACATGTTGGGCTTTACCACATTTTAAAATCAGGATGGCGCTGTAGCTTGCTTACTTTCTTCCACCTACAGCAGCGGTGAAAGCAGACGGGCGAGGGA
The DNA here is from genome assembly GCF_038592985.1 of Paenibacillus sp. FSL R10-2782. Taxonomy (NCBI): domain Bacteria; kingdom Bacillati; phylum Bacillota; class Bacilli; order Caryophanales; family Paenibacillaceae; genus Paenibacillus; species Paenibacillus sp. FSL R10-2782. The sequence continues at coordinate 5,078,303 of NZ_CP151951.1, forward strand.
TTCCATCAAGCGCTTGAACAGACGCTTTTTCATAAATTCCTCGCGTACGATCAGGCTGGCAGACTGCAAATCCCGCTCATAATCCGCCACCATCTGCTGTACACTATGCGTGCGAATCAACAGAGCGTTGACTTCAAAATTCAGGTGGAAGCTACGCATGTCCATATTAGCCGTCCCGATGGTCGCAACCTCTCCGTCAATAATGAGGAGCTTGGAGTGAAGGAAGCCTTTTTCATACTCATATACCTTGACCCCAACCTCCAGCAACGTTTGGAAGTACGAATGGGACGCGAGGAACGGCAACCACTTGTCCGGTTTCGCAGGAAACAGAATCCGCACATCCAAACCGGACAGAGCCGCCATCCTCAGGGCAGTCAAAATATCTTCGTCCGGGATAAAATAAGGAGTGGCGAGCCAGACCGATTTACGGGCGGACGTGATCATGGAGAAAAACAGATTTTTGAGCACTCTCCGCTCATTATCCGGGCCGCTGGCAATAATCTGCACGCCTCCGTCCGTAACCGGCTCGATTTTGGGGGACAGATATTCCTTGTCCAGCACCGATTCACCCGTCATATGAAGCCAGTCCTGCAAAAATATAAGTTGCAGCGTCCGTACAGCCTCACCCTTCACAATCATGTGTGTGTCACGCCAAAAACCGTAGGCTTTATTGCGACTAAGATACTCATCCCCTACATTCAAACCGCCGATCAATCCGATTTTGCCGTCAATGACCACGATTTTACGGTGATTACGGTAATTTACTCGGCTGGAGAAGAACAAGATCCGCGCGCCGCCGTATGCAACAACCTCTACTCCTGCATCTCTCATCTCCTTCAAAAATACCTTCGACAGTTGAATGCTGCCCACCGCATCGTACATAAACCGAACCTTGACACCTGCTTTAGCCTTTTCAATCAAAATTCTCTGAATGCTGGTACCGATATCATCCGACCGGAAAATGTAATATTCCATATGGATATGATGCTCCGCCTTGTGCAGTTCCGCCAATAGTGTGGAGAAGGTTTCATCTCCATTGTTCAGAATTTGAGTTTCCGTTGCAAAATAAATCGGGGAACGGGCCAGTCTGCGAGCCAAACGCATTAACTGCTGCTGCTCATCGGTAAAATAGGTCAAGTCCCGTTTGACGTGCATGGCATCCTTCTCAATACGCTCGTAAGCCTGCTGGTCACGCAATGCCTTTTTGTCATACTTGCGGCGTTTGAACACATTTTGCCCGAACAAAAAATAAAGAGGAAGTCCAACCACCGGCAGCAAGGCCAGCAGCAAAATCCAGGACATTGTAGTGGAGGGATTGCGATTCTCCGAAAAAATAATCAGACTGATGGAAATGACCGTCAGCGTGGAGAAAATACTGATGACCGTTCCTTCATTTCTGCCAATATAATTAAACAAACCAAAATAATAAATAACAAAAACCATAGCCGCAATTAACACAGCCAGTAAGCTTCGCCTCATAATTTACCTCATTTCCAATGTACTGCATCCTCACCAAACAACAAGAAACAGACACTGTATATATGAACTAGATGATTCATCGCTAAAAAATAGACATCTTCATTATATTGTACATGAGCACCTTATTTCTTCCCACTTTTTTGTTAAGGTTTTAAAGAAAAAAAATAGAATCCGTAGAAAAACCCGCAACAAAACCGGATAAAGCCGGGTTGACACTTACTTTTTTCCGTGCAAAAATAAACTAACGAACGTTAGGTAGGTGAGAATGATGGGAATGGAAGACATTCGAAAAGCCGCTCTTTTCCAATTTGCCGCCAATGGGTATGAGGGGGCATCCTTAAGCAATATTGCCGCTGAGGTAGGTATTCGAAAACCTTCTATATATGCGCATTTTCAAGGCAAGGAGGATCTGTTTCTACAGGTGGCGAGGTACGCCTTTCAAGAGCAGAATTTACGTATTTTTGAATACTTTTCGGAACGCAGAGATCAGGCGCTGGAGCATACGCTGCATGACTTCCTGTTTTGGATGGGACAGGAATATGGGAGTAATAACACAGCCAAGTTTATGCTTCGCTTTTCCTTCTTGCCGCCTGTGTCTTTGTATACCGAGGTTCTGGATATTGTTAATCCCTTTCTGGAAAATATGGAGCGAAAATTAACTCGCATCCTCCGGAATGCACGAGATAGGGAACCCTTTGGACATATGGAGCCAGAGGATGTGGCTCTATCCTTCATAACACTGCTGGACGGAATCATGGTGGAACTGCTCTATAGTGGCAGCCTGAACTACCACCGAAGATTAAAAGCTGCATGGCCTATTTTTTGGCGCGGGATTACGTTAACCCCGCCTCATGAAGCGTGAAGTAACAAGAACGTAGCGGGTGATTAATCTACAACTAATCTATATTTAAAGGGGAACGCTCATCATGAATCGCAGCTGGATTTATGTTTTTATAGGTGGCCTTATTGAGGTCGTATGGGTCTCGGGTCTGAAGCACGCAGATTCCGCACTCGCCTGGATTGTAACCGTGCTGGCTATGATCGCCAGCTTTTATTTGATCATGAAAGCGGCCAGCCGTTTGCCCGTAGGCACGGTGTACGCTGTATTTACCGGACTTGGAACAGGTGGGACGGTTGTAGGTGAAATGCTGCTGTTCGGGGAACCGTTTCAATGGTCCAAAACGCTGTTAATCGCTCTTTTGCTGGCAGGGGTGGTCGGCCTGAAATTGGTTACTGACCGTGATGCTCAGGAAGGGAGTGGCGCATAATGGCTTGGATTGCATTGGTTATCGCGGGATGCTCGGAAGTGTTTGGAGTCATCGGTATGAAGGGAGTTACGATCGGCAAGGGCTGGAAGGCATTCATGCTCATGGTTCTATCTTTTGTCATTAGCTTCTCGCTGCTCAGCTACGCCATGAAGAGTTTGCCTATGGGAACTTCCTACGCGGTGTGGACAGGCATTGGAACGGTAGGCAGCACGATTACGGGCATGTTCTTGTACGGTGAACAAAAAAGCGTATTGCGTGTCCTGTTCATTGCTATGATTCTTGCCGCAGCATTGGGTTTAAAGCTGATTTCTTAAAGGAGTGGTGCCTTGTGATTACCACCGTAACGCTTAACGCGGCTGTGGATAAAATCTACACGGTTGCAGGCTTCGGTCTGAATGCCGTCTACCGAATCGAGGGCGGCCTGACGGTGCCGGGCGGCAAAGGCGTGAATACTGCCCGCGTCATTCGCACTTTGGGCGAGCCTGTGCGGGCGACCGGGTTTGCCGCCGGACACACCGGACGACTGCTCATCGACGGGTTGAGCGCGGAAGGCGTAAGCGCCGATTTCATCGAAACGGCGCAGGGGGAAACCCGCCTCGCCATTACCGTGCTCGACCCGTCCACACGCACGCAGACCGAGCTGATCGAAAGCGGCCCAACTATCGGGCCGTCTGAGCTGGCCGCGCTGCGGCGCAAAATCACGACCCTTGCCGCGGACTCGGCTTGGGTCGTGTTCTCGGGCAGCCTGCCTCCGGGCTGCCCGCCGGATCTGTACGCCGAGCTGTGCACGCTGGCGAAGGCGCGCGGCGCACGAGTGGCGCTGGACGCGAGCGGCGAGGCCTTGCGTCTGGGGCTTCGCGGAAGGCCCGACCTCGTGAAGCCTAACGAGGACGAGGCCGCTCGCTTCGCGGGCATCGACGCAGCGCGCCCGGGTGCTGCTGAAGCCGCGGCAGCGAAGCTGCTGGAGGCCGGAGCGCAGCTGGCCGTCATCTCGCTCGGCGCGCGCGGGGCGCTGGCGGTAACGCGCGATGCGCGCTACCGCGTGAGCCTGCCGGACACGGACATTGTCAGCGCGCTCGGCAGCGGTGACGCCATGGTCGCCGGGCTGGTCACCGGCGCGGCGGCGGGACTGGAGCTCCCGGCCATGCTACGGCGGGGAGCGGCCTGCGGCACGGCGGCGGCTTTGCACGCCATGGCCGGAAAGATCGAGCTCCAGGACGTGCAACGTCTGGAGCAGGGTATTACAGTGACGCTGTTGTAATGGGCGTCACTTTTTTTATCCAATCCAAATATTCGTTTGTTCGATGTTGCGAATGTTTGATGCTCCGAATGTCCTGTTCTCCGACTGACTTATAGCAAAACCCTGTTTTCCAGTATATTTTTCATACAAATATGCGACTTCGAAGGGCCTAATTTCACCAGTGAATCCTGAAACTCTGCAATTTCCTCTACCGACGTGGTTTGTACCTTGATGAGATAATTAAATTCCCCGCTGATGCGAAATAAATCGGTGACCTCTTTTGCTTCTCTACAAAAATCGACCAGCTCTCGGCAATGCTCAGTCTTTAATAAAATAAACGTAGTCATCCCACGATTCAGCTCCCGTAAATTAAATACGGTGCTATACCCGGAAATAATTCCTCGATCCTCCAGCTTGATAATTCTTTCTTTAACGGACGGTTGAGACATCGAGATTTCTTTACTGATCTGGGAAATAGATATCCGGGCGTCATGCTGAAGCAACTGCATAATTTTGTGGTCAATATCGTCTATGTGATGATGCATATCAAGCACCTCCTGTTTTAATTTTAAAAATAATGTTTTTTTGTACGAATTAACTTTTATTTAATAACTAATATAGGCTAAAATCCTCACTTTTCATATATATGAACCTTATTATTATCCATATAATAAGGTGAACTTATTTATAAGGGGAGATTTTGAATGAGCGTGAAGGGTCTTGCACATGTGGCGATTCAAGCCCAAGATTATCAAGCAACCATTGCATTCTATACTGAGGTATTGGGTTTTAAAAGAGGACATCATTGGAGTCTGCCTTCTTTTCAAATTCGGGAAGCTTCCATGCTCATTTCACCGGATCAAATAACCTGTCTTGAGATTTTTGATAACGACGCAGTCATTCCTGCTCAAGGAAAAAAAGCTTCCTCCGAGGATGAAATTGCCCACGGTGCTTTGCTGCACTTCGCATTTTATGTGGATGATGTAAACGAAATATACCAAAAAGCCCTTGCTCATGGAGCAAGAACCTTTGTAAAACCAGATCAGCTCACGCTTGGTGAACCCCCTCTGGTGGTAAAAAACGCTGTGATCTACAGCCCCAATGGCGAAGTTATCGAATTTATCGAGGATGTAAATTTTGATATGTCCTTGTCCAGCAAAAAATATCCAGCATCGTTATAAGCTCATGATTTCAAATTTACTGAAAAGTCCGCTTCCCCCGGAAGTGGGCTTTTTCATATTTCACTTAACCCTGATCTATGATCAATCTGGAAGAATTAAAACGATTTTAATAAAGGACCGATATATTGATAAGCTACCTTTTTCACCAACATAGATGGTCACGAAAAATATTAAGCTATGCAAAGGAGTAGATTATCATTTCAATTGATTTCAATGTGTATTGGTTTCATTTTAGCTCCGAGCTGCTGATGCCGTTCTTCTGCTTGCTTGGACTAGTACTCATCTATTTTGGATTCAGGACCATCCGCCGCCATCGCTACCGCAAACGCCATTGGGTTCGCACCAAAGGGCAAATCGTGGATGCGCATATCGAAGTCGACGTTGATGTCGTTCCCTTTGACCGTGATGATCCGGTAGATACCAGTTACACCCGCCGATTGAAGGTACGCTTCTACACCACTTCAGGTGAAATCGTAGAATTCTGGAATCCTTATAGCACAAATCTGAGCTTCAACCGGGTTGGCAGAAAGATTAACGTATTATACAATCCAGCGAACCCTCGGGATGCCCTAATCGCAGGCGGTGTAAATGGTGCAGGCTGTCTTGCCTTTATGCTGTTTATGATCGGTATTCCCTTTGCTTTAACCGGGATATTCGCTTTACTGAAATTTTTCTTGTAACAAGGTTTGGATCATATGCTGTTCATGAAATTTACCGCCATATAAATAGCCAGACCTAAAATAATCAAGGCTGATATCTTATTAAGCATAGTGCCGAATCTTCCTTCTGAATCCATACGTCCTACAAAACGCCCGGCTGTCGCCAAACCCATAAACCATATCCACGAAACTGACACGGCAGCCAGTCCGAAAGCCCAGCGTTCCCCGCCATCATATTGGAGGGAGCTGGTTCCAATCACGCCGACGGTATCCAGAATGGCATGGGGGTTCAGCAAGGATACCGAAGCTGCAAAAATCATCTGCTGCTTCGGCAGCATAGGCTGGCTTTCTCCCGAGGAGGCTGCCTTAGACTTCCAAAGGGTCCAAGCCATATAGAGCAGAAACAAACAGCCTGCTGCATAGAGCACATTCGTAAGCCATAGGAAACGCTGCAAAATAAGGGACACACCCCCAACAGCGAGCGCAATGAGGACGGTGTCACAGACACCCGCCGTAATCACGGCAGGCAATGCATTGCGAAACCGTGACTGGGACGCCCCCTGGTTAAACACAAATACATTTTGTACCCCTAAGGGCAAAATCAGCCCTAATGCCAATAAAACGGCATGGATAATAGCTTCTAGCATGAATATATTCCCCCAAATTCATTCCATCCTATTTTCTCTGATGTTTTCTCACTTATACAGTTTTCGAACAGGAAGCTTGCACATCCCTAATCCTCTCGTATTTCCTTTAAGTTCTTCACGCTCTGAGCTTCCCTCACGGTCTGCATGGTCTGCATGGCCTGCGTGTTCTGTTGTACGCTATGCTTCAACTGCTCTATAGCAAGCTGGTAATCCTGCGGATTGTTCATGTTAAATGCGGCCTTATGCCATATGTCTTCACTCACCCCCGGCAAATCCTCTACCTTCGCATAACGAACGTTCAGCTTGTCCAACCAATCAGTGAGACGAAGTCGTCCACTGCGCAAACATTCCTCGGCAGACGGCAGCACACTCTGATGGTACACAGCCAGTAGCGGGTGTATACGCCCGTCCACAGAAGCGATTACAGCTTGTAATGAAGATTCCGTTGGCTGGATCAACAAGCCATTTCCACCCATCAGTGCTTGCTCCCCTTCCGCTTCTTGTTTCCTTTGGTCACTGGTTGTCTTTTGCACCGCTCCCCAGTCCGTTGTTTGGGCAACCAAGGCACGCAATACCTCTGGCTGCACGAAGGGCATATCACAGGCGACGACAATCCCCCACTCCGTGTTGGAAGCAGAAAGCCCAGCATGGATGCCGCTTAATGGCCCCAAGCTAGGATACAGGTCTGTCGTCATTTCCAGACCAAACCGTCTATACTGCTGCGTATCTCGGGCCACGACGATAACTCGTTGCGCTACTTGCCCCAGCACAGCAGATATTCTCTCCAGTACCGCAACTCCCCCAAGCTGGAGCATCGCTTTGTCCTGTCCCATTCTGCTAGAGCGTCCACCTGCCACAATAATTCCAGTTACATCTACCATCACCATTAAACCTCCTTTTTCCTATATAAATTCTATTATTGATTATGAATGATCACAGAATAGAGTCATCACTTCGAGGCTTTCTTGTTATATAAGTGGAATTCAAAAACAGGGACAGCTCTAATCATAGCATCCAGATAAAGAATAAAAAATGGCGATCCATCTGGATCGCCTGAAAATAGAAAGTACCTCTTTATCTCTTCATCTAGTTCATTGCTTTTTAATTTGTGAATTTAATGAGTTGCAAAAACCGTTTCAGTATGGAGGTCGCTTCCACCCGGGCCGCCTGCTGTTTGGGGGCAAGCAAGTCGGAGGAGACGCCTTTAATTAAGCCTTGCTCTGTAGCCTTCGCCATAGCCTCTTGAGCCCAAGGAGAAACAGCGGATGCATCGCTGTATATCTCTTTATATTTCTCACTAGCAGGGCCAGCATTCAGAATTTGGGCATAATGTGCTGCCTTTTCGGTAATAATCACGATCTCCTCACGGGTAATCAATTTTTCTGGTCCAAATGACCGATTCCCGTAACCACGGATCAGACCAGCTTCCATTGCAGCTCCCACACTACCAGCATACCAGGCGTTTTCTTTCACATCCCTAAAATGTTCCGTTAACGGCTTTTCCTGCATACCGAGCCCACGCACAAGCAATGCAACAAATTCAGCTCTTGTTACAGGTCGATCCGGATCAAAAATATCAGGCTGAACACCTTTGACAATCAGCTTGTTTGCCAGCATCTCCACATCTTTTTGTGCCCAATGATTCTCCAAATCCTTAAACTTTTTGTCTGTTGAGACTACAGCATAAATGCTGTTATGATTTGACTTGATGATTGCCTCTGTTTGGCCATTCACATTCCGGATCAACACAGGAACAGACGATAACACACCTGTCTGTGGATCGAACCATACCGCAGCTACGTGCTCAGGATCAACTTCATGATCCAAAATCAATTTCCGTTCCACGTAGTGACCGAAAAATTCAGTGATCTCGTGATCTCCGGCCATAAGCTTGAAATCAACCGGGTTTACCACAACACCCGCTAAACCCGTGTCAGCAATAGCTTGTCTTACTTGTGCCCCATTTTCCCCTGCCAACGCTGAAATTTCAACTGTCAGACTATCTTCTGGATATAATGATGTCAATTTGTTGACGAGTTCAGGAGAAAGGGTGAACTGTGCTACTGCCGTGCGAATGCTGATTGGTACCCTTGTACTTTCTTTCTCATATTCTTTTAAAAAGGCGGAAGGTATACTCACTTTTGCCGCTTTACTGTATCCCGAAGCATCAACGATCAGCTCTTTCTGCTCACCAATTGTAACATTCAGAGCTTGGCTAGCGTCGCCATCATTCAAGCCGATAAGTTGGATTGTACTATTCTTATCGGATACTATTTTAGCGTCCGTTAATACAACACCAGTGTTTGCCCCTGTTTGGGAAGCAGGAGACGAGGTATCCGAATTTGACGTTTCTTTGTCCTTCGAACGATGTGGGCGCTCGTCCTTCGTTTGGAACGTCCATTCCTGTGGATCATGGATCCCCGTATACGGATTCATCGCCAGATCCGTCAGCGCACCTGAGGTAATTTCCAGATAGTACGCCTTTCCTTCTTCCAATCCACCCGAAAAGGAAAAGTAGGCTTTATTTTCCGAGATTGACGGGGATCTCCCCGCTCCCCACTGACCTGATATCGCCAACTCCCGAACTACTGCTCCTCCCGAAGCCTCGTGTAGCCTTACATAGCCGTGGTTCCACTTCACCGGTTCATTAAATTCCAGCATAAAGTTCGCATCGTAGGGACTCACACCACTCATACCCGGCCCCTCCGGTGCCTTATTCACCAGCTTCGGCGCGGTTTGGTCTGCCGTCTGGAAGCTCCACGTATCCTTGTCCCAAATCGCATTCGTCCCCTGACCTGTACGGTCCACAAACATACCGGAGCTGACCTCTACATAGTACCGGGTGCTATCCGTCAACGGGTGGTCCAGCTCCATCGATACGTTCTGACCACTAATATGGATCGTTCCCCCGAAGGTCGTACCTCCACTCACGTTAATCCGTCCCGCTTCACTGCCATCTTCCTGATGCACCACCAGATGGCCTGCGCCCAGTTGCACCTCTTCACTGAAGTCCATTCGTAGGCTCGGTATGAGCGCTTGCCCGCTCCCTTCTGGATACAGGCTCGTATAATAGGGCCGTTCATCTCGTATGCGGAACTTCCAATCCTCCGGCGTATGCATTCCCACATACGGGTTCATTGCTAAGTCCGTCAGTGCTCCCGAGGTGATTTCCAGATAGTACGACTTCCCTTCCTCCAGCCCACCCGGTAGCCTAAAGTATACTACCTTCTCTTCTTCGTTGATCATATAATTCGCATCCCCGGCTCCGGATACCCGCAACTCTCGCACCACGGCTCCTCCCGAAGCTTCGTGCAGCCTTACATACCCCTGGCCCCACTTCATCGGTTCATTAAACTCCAACATAAAGCCTGCAACTGGGCCCGCCCCACTTAGCTCTGTACCTTCTTCTGGTGATACCTTCCTTACCAGCTTCGGCGCTGTGACGTCTGCTGTCCGGAAGCTCCATGTGTTCTTGTTCCAAATGGCATATGATCCTTGACCCGCACTATCTACAAACATACCCGAGCTAACTTCTACATAATACTGAGTGTTGTCTGCCAGTGGATGGTCCAGTTCCATCCGTACATGCTGACCACTAATATGGATCGTTCCCCCGAAGGTCGTACCTCCACTCACGTTAATCCGTCCCGCTTCACTGCCATCTTCCTGATGTACCACCAGATGACCTGTTCCCAACTGCACCTCTTCGCTGAATGCCATGCCCAAATCTGGCGTGAGCATCTGCCCGCTTCCGTTTGGATATACATGGGTATAGTATGGTTGCTCGTCCTTCGTTTGGAACGTCCATTCCTGTGGATCATGGATCCCCATATACGGATTCATCGCCAGATCCGTCAGCGCACCTGAGGTAATTTCCAGATAGTACGCCTTTCCTTCTTCCAATCCACCCGAAAAGGAAAAGTAGGCTTTATTTTCCGAGATTGACGGGGATCTCCCCGCTCCCCACTGACCTGATATCGCCAACTCCCGAACTACTGCTCCTCCCGAAGCCTCGTGTAGCCTTACATAGCCGTGGTTCCACTTCACCGGTTCATTAAATTCCAGCATAAAGTTCGCATCGTAGGGACTCACACCACTCATACCCGGCCCCTCCGGTGCCTTATTCACCAGCTTCGGCGCGGTTTGGTCTGCCGTCTGGAAGCTCCACGTATCCTTGTCCCAAATCGCATTCGTCCCCTGACCTGTACGGTCCACAAACATACCGGAGCTGACCTCTACATAGTACCGGGTGCTATCCGTCAACGGGTGGTCCAGCTCCATCGATACGTTCTGACCACTAATATGGATCGTTCCCCCGAAGGTCGTACCTCCACTCACGTTAATCCGTCCCGCTTCACTGCCATCTTCCTGATGCACCACCAGATGACCTGTTCCCAACTGCACCTCTTCACTGAATGCCATAAACAGATTTTCATAAAAAGAAACGCCGCTTGCCTGAGGTGAAAGCCATGTATAGTATGGGGGCTCGTCTATTTGCGCCTGCATATAGACCGATGAAGCCACGTTGGATGAAGAAGCTTCTTGGACGAACCCGTCAGACACTGATACATTCTCCGTCGCGTTGTTGCTTACACTCTCCGATGCAAACGCCGCCGACACATAAGGGTTTGCCAGGTTGAGCACCTGTGTTGTCAGTACACTTGCCTTAATCATTCGATTTACATGATTCTTATTTCTTTTTTTCTTGCTCATATACGTGCTCCTTTTATTTAGGTGTGAATGGAACGGTGAAATTCATGAATCTCACTCTTAATTTCCCTATAATCTTGCTGACATTTCCATATGAAATCCCCGAAGTACAGCAGAATTTGCTCCCCTCTGATCAGAGGATTTCTACTGCTCTGAATGGCATCCATTTTGCTGTACAAAAACTCATACCGCATACGATGACGAGGCAGAACATACATTTTGAAAAAACAATTGCCTAATAATGCAGCAAACAAGTCATCAAACTGCCCGAAAGACACGTTTAGCATATTGAACTGCTTCAGACTAAGCTTATGTTTGATATCGAGCAGAGCGTGGTGAATCTGTTCCATAATTGCTTGAAAGACCTCTTCAGCCCGCTGATGCTCTTCAATGCGTGACCTCAGATACAAGAGATCGTATTCCGAATTACTGCTGGTTTGCAGCCACGAATCCTCAATCGGATCTTTTAGCCGCGTCCAGATTATCTCTTCCAAGTTCTGAAAAGAAGCTCCCTTGATAGCAGCGCCTTCACGCGTTGTGTTAATAAATTCGGTTCCCTTCGCTGTACTGATGTAAAATTCCATTTCTGTTTTCATTTTGATAAAAGACTGTCGTGTAACCACCTGCTGGCCATGAACGCCTTGTACACGCGGCAAATCCGCACTAGCAGGAACACCTTGGGCATGAGTAATCCCCTCAGCATAATATTGTTCATCACGATAAGCTAAATTTTGCCCCACCAGCACAATAGGGTCTGCTTTCATCTGGATCATACATTGGAGTGCAATGACCGCTACAGAAGGAGCATCATTAATAATCGTCGGTTTATGTCCCTCCGGTGTGCGCAATATGTGCATGGAAAGCTCATCCTGAGAGATGATGATATGCATAATACGACCTGGATAATCATCAAGTGTGTGTTTACCGACCGTACTGCCGAAAATGAGTGGAATAGAATCAATTCGCTTATCAACTACCTTTTGGAGCACATTAACATTGTAATCACTCGGATCATAGCTGAACGTGCCATGCGGATGAATACCATGCTCCACCAGCGTGTTCACTGCTGATCCTACCGTAAACAGGTAAGCAAGATTATTTTCCCGAATATGACGAAGGTGCTGAATTTCGTCGTTAAGCGAAGGACCAGCAGATACAATGAGGACTGGTTTACCCTCAATCTGTTCTGAGCCAATGTGCAAAAAATCTGAACTACACAAAATAAAAGGAAAATTATGCATGCTGTTCAGTGCCCACTTTTTTTCGTAAGCATGATTGACGGCCATTTTGTTCTTCTTGTATGAAACCATTTTGCCTAACATTTCATTAAACTTCTTCAGTTCCCCGGCAAATATAGACCGGTAAGGGAGCCATGGGACAACTAGTACTCCGGATACCCGGTCAATCAACCTACGCATGATACCAAGCGTTTCTCCAGAAATCGGTCCAACCATCACCTCTTCCACCATCTGGTCTGCCAGCCAGTCGTGTTCGTTGAGGTGCTGCAAAAAAATATTCATGACAGTAGCATCCGGCTCAATGATGGAGAAGCTGGTATTCGGATGTCTACTCAGAAATTCGCGGATATGGTACCCCAGTCCTACTCCAAAAAAGATAACGTGCGCTTGTGGCACAACTTCTTTAAAACCGGCAACAAATAATTCCGCTTCCCGTGAAGGCTGCTCAGGATGATGCAAATAATGAGAGCGTCCTCCACGAATCAGTACTACATTGGGTTCGCCATTTGCAGAAGGTAACAATTTACCTCCTTCTCCCGCCGGAAGCAGAAGAAGCCGAGGAAAACGTCGGTACAGAGAATTGTGTCTATGATGTTGTGATGCCATTTTTCATTCCTTTCTACCTGAGAACTTCGCAAAAACCAACAATATATATAGATAAAGATAATTCCGTTCATCTATATATTTACTTTTACAGAAATAGATTCTGATTTTACGAATCATCTACACAAATGTATTTTTATTTAAGAAAAAAATAATTCTAATTTCCCCTGATTATGGATTATGTATCGGCTATTACTTGCATTAAATTTAGCCCTTAGAGGGTCTTTATAAATAAAGATTTCACAAAAAGCTAAATAGCGGACTGAATCACCATATATAGACTGAAATGCTTTAGTTCGTCTATATAATTACTCGTTATAGTGGCAAAGAATAAAACTACACAAAAAATTAAAATAATCATCAAATTTGTTTAAAACCACAGCAACTGAATACAAATAAATACATATTACATAATTGTTAATTAATTGGTTTGTTAACCCTTTCAACACATGATACATTGAATAGAGAACCTTCCCATAGATCGGCATCCTATGCTTTATTCTCTACCGGGCTAAGAAAGGAATGGCTTGTCTTGCAAAATAGAGAAATTCAAGAGACTCCTCTATACTCCTTAAAGCTGTATAATTTTTTTCTGTATGGAGCCATGGTCATTTTCTCCAGCTTCTTCCCGTTGTATCTACAAGAGATCGGCATGGACAAGCTTGAGATCGGGAGCCTGATGGCGATTGGGCCTTTTGTATCGGTATTCGCCAACCCCTTCTGGGGATATACCAGTGACCGAAGCCGTAATCTTCGACGTATTTTGCTGTTTATGATTGCAGGTACATTGCTACTGCTGCAAGCTTTATTTCATGTCCATACGTATGTCATGATTTATGTGTCGATGATTGGTTTTTATTTCTTCCAAAGTCCTTTGTTCGCTCAAAGTAACAGTCTCATTCTTAGCTACATTGAGGGAACAGACCGGAAATTCGGCTCCTTCCGCATATGGGGCTCCTTTGGCTGGGCTGTGACGGCGGCAGTAGCTGGTCTGATCATTGACCAAACGGGGATATCCAGCATATCAACCATCTTTACAGTGTTGCTTCTGGCTGCCCTGATCTGTACCCTGGCGATTCCACCGTTGAAAAGCAGCGTTGAAACGGCGACCATTCATTTACGTGGCTTTGGCAGCATTTTAATGAACGGATACTTTATATCTTTCATTTTGTTGGGTATCTTGGTATCCATTCCGAATTCGATCAACAGCGCCTTTATGTCCCTGTATATCACCGAACTAGGCGGGTCCAAGCTAATGCTGGGTTTCGCCGTCTTTATGTCATCGGTATTCGAAATTATTGTTTTTTTGCTGTTCGACCGCTTTTTGAAGAAAAAAATGACAGTAATGGTCGGCTGTCTGGCCCTTGTCAGTTTGCTGTTTGCTTTACGTTGGGAGCTCATGGCCTTGGCCACAGACCCGATTCAGATCGTGTTCATTCAGGCACTTCATTGCGTCACCTTCGGTGGATATTTCTATGTAGGCACCCAGTTGACCGTCCTATTCACACCGATAGCTTACCGCTCATCCGGCCAGGCCGTATATACGTTGACGTGGAGCGGGATATCTGGCATCGTAGCAGGCTTTGCAGGAGGCTGGCTGTTTCAGAATTTCGGTGGCGAAATGATGTACAATGCAGGTGTCTTCTTTGCCTTGCTCGGCTTTGTAGGATTCACCATCATGTGGTATATGCTGTACAAGAACGGCTACAAGCCCTGTCATTCCAACGACCACAAACAAGCAGAAGAAGCCCCTTAACAACACTCGGGGAATGTATGTAACACCCTGTTCTTCTCTTGCTTGCCCATTGCAAACAGGGATGTCTAGTATCGCCAACTATCAATATAGATGTCACCCATGCTGGGCGTACAAGTAAAGGAGTCTGCCGATGGCAGACTCCTTTTTGATTTGGTCGCACGAGGCTACCATCCTCCACTAATAACCTATTGCTTAGGCAATTGGAAAGAACTTTTCAGTGATACCACGCGGTTAAATACAGGCTCGCCCGGCTTGGAAAGCTTCGGATCAACACTAAAATAACCATGACGGAAAAATTGGAACTTGTCCTGCGGCTGTGCTTCCTTCATATTCGGCTCGACAAAGCCGTGAGCAATTTCCAGAGAGTTTGGATTCAATTGATCGAGGAAGGTTTTTTCCGTTACATCCTCTTCAATCGCTTCCGGGTCTTCTGCGTTAATCAAAGGCTCATACAGGCGGAACTCAGCAGGAACGGCCTGAGTAGCCTCCACCCAATGGATGGTTCCTTTGACTTTGCGTCCAGTAAAGCCAGATCCGCTCTTGGTTTCTATATCGTAGGTACAATGGATTTCCGTTACATGACCATCCGCATCTTTAATGACATCGTTACATTTGATGAAATAAGCATGCTTGAGGCGTACTTCATTGCCAGGGAACAAGCGGAAGTATTTGCTCGGCGGATTCTCCATGAAATCCTCACGCTCGATATAAATCTCACGCGAAAACGGAATTTGACGTGTGCCCAGCTCCGGATTTTCCGTGTTATTTTCCGCTTCCAGCATTTCAACCTGACCTTCAGGATAGTTCGTAATGACCACCTTCAACGGATCAATGACCGCCATCGTACGAGGTGCCTGTAGCTTCAAGTCCTCACGTGCAAAATGCTCCAGCACTTGCAAGTCGATCACGCCGTAGGCTTTGGAAATGCCTGTCTCATATACAAAGCTGCGGATCGCTTCCGGCGTATAGCCACGACGGCGCAAACCGGAAATCGTTGGCATACGTGGATCATCCCAGCCGTCTACATGCTTCTCATCTACCAGAAGCTTGAGCTTACGCTTGCTGGTTACGGTTTGAGCCAGGTTCAGCCGCCCAAATTCGTATTGATGCGGCACCTTTTCCATCTCACATTCGGCTACAACCCAATCGTACAGCGGACGCTGATCCTCAAACTCCAGCGAACAGAGTGAGTGCGTTACACCCTCGATGGCATCCTCCAGCGGATGAGCGTAGGAATACATCGGGTAAATGCACCATTTGTCACCCGTGTTGTGATGCTCAGTATGCGAAATACGGTAAATCACCGGATCACGTAAATTAATGTTTCCCGAAGCCATATCAATTTTGGCACGCAGTACCTTTTCACCGTTTTGGTATTTCCCTGCTCGCATTTCTTCGAACAGCTTGAAATTTTCCTCCACGCTGCGGTCGCGGTAAGGGCTGTTTTGCCCCGGTTCGGTCAGTGTGCCACGAGTTTCACGGATTTGATCCGCGCTTTGATCGTCCACGTAGGCTTTACCCTTTTGAATCAGCAGAACGGCGCGGTTGTACATTTCGTCAAAATAGTTGGAGGCAAAATGCTTTTCCTCCCATTCATAACCGAGCCACTTCACGTCCTCCTGAATGGAGTTTACATATTCCGTGTCTTCCTTCGCCGGATTCGTATCGTCAAAACGCAGGTTGGTGCGTCCTCCGAATTCATCTCCCAACGAGAAATTGATCCAGATGGCTTTGGCATGTCCAATGTGCAAATATCCGTTCGGCTCTGGTGGAAAGCGTGTAACGACTTCCTTTACCTTACCCGTACGTAAATCCTCTTCAATGACACTCTTAATAAAATTGGGGGGAGTGATCGGCTTCTCCACGCTAATCAACCTTTCTTCCGTGTAATCTGTACAAAATTGGTTCCCTTAAATATACCCTTTCACACCGCATAACTCAATAAAATGAAAAACCTTATGCCCTCTTCAGCCCAAAAAGTAACAAGTTATGAAAAGAAGTTAACATTTTTGACAAATAAATTCGTTATAGTGTATATATCTTTTATTTTACCCGGAAAAGGAGAACCCACCCGTGTTTAAGCTACTCATCGTGATCCTGCTGTCTATGCTTTTGTCCTCTTCCGATCTAATATCCGGTCATCCTTCACCAGATCCGGCGTCAGAACCCGTACATTCTCGTCCGTTAGCCGTTGCTCCTGAAGACTCATCCGTAAAATTGTATGCTGAGGAGCCGTCTCAGGGGCTATTTCGCACAGCCACGCTGGAAATCGGCCAGCAGCGTCGTACATTCGCATGGTCAGGCTTGGCAGATGTCGCCACCGCACCACAGTTGTACTATACGGATGTAAACGGCGATGGCGTTCACGAAGCGGTGGTCATCCTGACTCGTGCTTCAGGCACAGGTGTCGAATTGCAGGAGCTTCATATCGTCAACGCACAGACCATGGAAGAGTATGCGGTTGAATCTGCGGCAGATGCCGTATCTCAGCGTGTCCATAGCAGTGTGGAGCTGCGTGACCATAACCAGCAGGTGCATATTGCAGTTACGATTGATGGCATCACACACACGCTCGATCCTAAAGCATCGGCGTTTTACGATGATCCAGCCCATTTTACAGACCGTCTCGATTTCAGCTCTGTCGTCATGTACGATGTCGAAGAGGCTCCTCTGCGCGCTACCGTATCCGGTAGCGTGTCCCCAACCGAATTTGTAGGGGATTTGGAGCTGAAGTATGTATATGAGCTTGGACGGTTCCGGGTGGGACCTATTGAGTTTGCAGCTTCCTCTCCATTTTGACGACTCTCGCAGAATAAGGTAGCATGGGATTAAATGCTAGACTGGCTGGTTTAGCGATTTTCCGAGTGAAAGAGGGGATCCATCATGTTTACATACGCGTTGGACGAACGCACCGTCCTTCGTCCGCTCACCAAAGAGCATGTGCAGCCTCTGTTTGAGCTGATCGAAATGTCCCGTGACCGCCTGCGTCAATGGCTTCCATGGGTGGATTCCACCACGGAAATCAGCCACACAGAGCAGTTCGTGCAGAGCACCTTGAAGCAAGCGGCAGAGAATGGCAGCGTGACCGCCGGAATCTGGTTGGATAATGAGCTGGCTGGCATCATCAGCTACCATGAAATCAATTGGACTCACCGTTCGGTCAGCATTGGATACTGGCTTGGACACGGTTACGAAGGACAAGGTCTCATGACCAGCGCATGCCGCGTATTCATCGAGTATGCACTGATAGAGCTGGACCTTCACCGGATCGAAATCCGTTGCGCTACCACCAACCGCCGCAGCCGGGGGATCCCGGAACGTCTGGGCTTCGTACTCGAAGGTATTATCCGTGAAGCAGAGCTACTGCAAGACGGCTATATGAACCATGCTGTGTATGGTATGCTCCAGAGCGAGTGGAAACAGCTTCGGTAAACTTGCAACATAAGGAACAGCGCCGCAACCCGTTTAGGGCCAGCGGCGCTGTTCCTTATGAACGGCTTATCTGGAGGCTATAAGAAGCTGATTGCGTTGTAGAATCCATGTCTATTTTAAGAAACAGGCCATTAACACATCGTCCACGAATTGGCCAGCTATGTAAAACTCCTCATGCAAACGTCCTTCGATCAAGAATCCGCATTTTTCATAAAACATAAGGGCCTCCGTGTTGCACGAAAGTACCCGCAAACTTAATTTGCGAATGCCCTCAACGGCTGCAATATCCTTCATGGCGTTCATAAGCGCCATCCCAATACCTTTGCGGTGATAGGCTGGATGAACGGCTATATTTATTTCCAAAACATGGCGATTACTAGCCAACAGCGTTGGAGAACGAAATCCGATATAACCGCAGAGCACTCCCTGTTCGATAGCGACCAGTTGAGAGCCCGGAGGAGTATTGCGCAAAAACTCCCCACGTGACTTCCATGACAGCGAGGCGGGGGCTGTTCGTTCATTCCATACCAATTCATCCAGCGCAATTAGATCAGGAGCATCCTTCATCTCCGAATGACGTATCGTCAGGGGTTGACTTGTAAGCAATTTCTTTCAATCCTTCCTATGAAGGCTTTCCTGAAGTATAGGCAGCAACCATTCGTCGTTTATTGTACCATAATCACGGGCTTGTCACAGTCTTTATTAGGACTTAAGTACTGGAAACGTCTGTCTTGGACGTAGTAGTCTCAAAAGCAGCCTCTTCACGGCGGGAACGGTTCAATCCGCTATGCAGAATGAAAAACAGGATGGACAAAACCGCCACGATCAATGCCAGACAAATTGTGGGCGGCAGACCACCGCCATCATATAGCCTCCCCATAATATAAGGCCCCATCACCCGTCCGGCTGCACCAATACCCCCTACTAACCCAATGTAAAAGGGTGCCCCCCGACCTCCGTGATCCGACAAAAATGCCGGAACCGCAGGTGCGATCAGCATTTCTCCTAGGGTTGCCAAAACCATGGCGAATATCATACCCGTATAGTTCTGTGTGCCTAGCATGACGATGTAGGCTGCCAAATAAAATCCCCCGGCCCACTTCATTTGAGCCGAAGCGTGCCGGGCGTAGAGACGCTTGAGCCAGAAAATAATCGGCTGTGCAGCAAAAATTAGCACACCGTTCAGTGTCCATAGTAGCCCGTACATCGTTTTAGGCAAGCCCTGCTCAATAATATATGGAGATACGCCCGTATTCCAGATCGAATTACCGAACCATAAAAAGAGCGAGCCCAACCCGACGAAGAGATACAGCCTAGTATCACGGAAGAGCAGCCGCGCTGGTATTTCCTCTGTTCTTTTCTTCACGGACTTGCTGAGATGAACTTCCCCCTCTTCCCGATCGACCCTGCTCAGATAGGACCAGAAAAACCCGGCAAATACCGCAGAGGTAATCCCGTTCATGACAAAGCTAAGCTGATAGGAGAGATCGGCCAGAACGCCGCTCAGTCCCGTACCCAACGCCACCCCTATATTATTGGCAACATAGATAATGTTGAATAGCTCTCCACGGCGGTCAGCAAAGCGAAAACCTACAAACGCCTGAATCGCGGGCACAGATACGACATTAAAAAAGCCGATAAAGCCCATCATAATAACAAACGCAATCCAGTGACCGCTGGTAAAAGGAAGTGTGAGAAGTCCCAGCGCGTTCATTGCCAGCGAGCAGACAATCAGTTTTTTGGCCCCAATGCGGTGATAAAGGGCTCCTCCTAACACCTGACCAAAAATCCCGCCCAGAGACTGCACCAAAATCGCAATTCCCGCATCTCCCATGCTGCGGTGCAGCTCGTCAAACACATACATGCTAACCAACGGCCACATAAGAGAGCTCCCGGCGGAATTAATGAGACTGGCGACAAGAAACACTTTTACTTCCTTCGGATAAGAATCCAACCATTTCATATATTTTGTTTCTCCTTTAGCATCTGACACCATAACAAGACATTATCTCATTGACGCTTCACATTCACCACCGTTGAAAAGAAAGTAGCCCCCCGCCCCATATCCGACAGTCGGTCAGAGGTTAATACATTAGCACGCTGTCTGCGTCCTTTACCTTCCCACCATAACCCTTGGCTAATCACCGTACCAGGCAGCATCAGATCCGTGACTTTGGCTTTCAGCTCATACGTTCCCCGGTCGTTCCATACCGTAACCGGATCACCGTCCGCGATGTCTCTTGCCTGAGCATCCTCCGGATGAATTTGCAGCAAAGGCTCTCGTTCCAGCCGCTGATGCTTGGGTAAGTTTGCGAACGTGGAATTCAGAAAATTATGATTCGGTGGCGAAATAAACATCAGCGGGAACCGCTCGTCCGCTTGCGGCCGATGCTCTCCGTCGTATCCTTCGATCAGCGGCACATACGAAGGCATCGCGGGCAGACCCGCTTGCTTCATCTTTTCCGAATACAGCTCAATCTTGCCCGAAGGCGTAGTCAGACGATCCAGATAGGTAGCCTTCGGCGTCATGTCCAGTTTGACAAAAGGTGACTTTTTTAAGGCTTCTAAAGTCACACCGTTGAGATAAGGATTCGTCGGGTTATCAAGTGCACCCGCGATCATGTCCTCTTCACTTTCCGTGAAAGCAGCCTCATCAAAGCCCATGGCTCGTCCGAGCAGGCTAAACAGCTCATAGTTGCTTTTGCTTTCTCCGAGCGGAGCAATGACTGGCTTCTGCATCTGGACATAGTGATGCCAGTAGGATTTGTACAGGTCTGTACCTTCAAAAGAAGACGCAGCAGGCAGGACAATATCCGCATAGCGGGCCGTATCGGTGAGGAACAGGTCGTGAACGACCGTGAACAAATCCTCCCGTTCAAACCCCTGCGTCACCCGATCAGCATCGGGTGCTACGACAACCGGATTGCTGCAATACACGAACAGCGCCTTGATCGGCACGTCCTTCTGTAGCAGCGCTTCGCCGATTTGGTTCATGTTGATCACCCGGGCATCCGGGTTTTTACGCAAATCAGGACGGGCCAGATTGGCGCCGTTGAATTTGCCGTAAGCGCCGTTGGAGCGTGATGCTCCCCCGCCGTGCTTTAGCCATTGCCCGGTGAGCGCGGGCAAGCATGTAACCGCGCGTACATTCATGCCGCCATTATCATGATGCTGAAGCCCGTTGCCAATGTTGATATACGCCGCTCGCGCCTGTCCGTACATCTCCGCGAGACGGATAATATCTGCCTCCGGCACACCTGTAATACGTGAGACGCGCTGCGGGGTATATGCCCTCACATGCTCGCGCAGTTCCTCATGACCGACCGTATAGCGGCGCAAAAATTCATCGTCCGTCAGCCCTTGCTCGAACAGTACATGCATAACACCCAGCGCAAGCGCGGTATCCGTTCCCGGGTAGAGCGGAATGAACCAATCCGCCCATTGCGCTGTCCGGTTGCGGTGGACATCAATGACGATCACCTTGGCACCTTTTTTGCGTGCCTTCTCGGCCAACACCACCTGATGCATATTGGTGCTGATGACATTTCCACCCCATACAATAATGAGGTCAGCATCCTCTGTATCCTCTGGACTGGTGCCGCCCTTAAAACCCATGACGGATGCCCAGCCTTCATTCCCGGCCACACTGCAAATCGTCTGGTCCAGTTGGCTTGAACCCAGCGCATTGAAAAAACGGCGATCCATCCCGTCCACACTCAACACGCCCATATTGCCGTAAAAGCTGTAGGGGAGAATAGATTCCGGGCCATCCGTGCGAATCAGTTCCTTGAAGCGGCCAGTAATGGTATCGACTGCCTCCTCCCAGCTAATTCGTTCGAACTCCCCTTTCCCCTTGGGGCCTACACGCTTCAACGGATAGAGCAGCCGCTCGGGGTCATACACCCGCTCCGTCATATTGCGAACTTTGTTGCAAATAGCCCCTTTTGTAATGGGATGATCCGGGTTACCAGTCACCTTGACGATCTTTCCATCTTCCTTGTGAAGCAGGAGCCCGCACGTATCCGGGCAATCCAGCGGACATACAGCTGGGAAAATACCGTCCGTACGCTCCGTCATTCGCTGCTCCCTTTGCAAGTCTTGCTGAAGCACGTCCTCAGGAGGGGCGCTGTTGCGATGATCCATGGTGTTGATGCTCCTTTCCGTTACCGTTTCCAAAAATTACACTGTTCTTATCATATATACAGCTATGTCCTATGGCAAGAGAAGGATTTTGCCAACCCAAATCCGTCCAAAAGATTAAAAAATCCGCTTGCTGCTCACAGCAAAACGGATTTCAAATATTCTATATTATTTTTTTATCATACCTGTTTCAATATTGAATACCAAGGGTAAAAGAGATCAAGGCATTATGGACGAGAGCACACTCATCCTCCATGCCAAACCTTGGACCACTCCCAAAAGAATCCGCCATGACAGGTTTCGTTCCCCCGGACCTGCCATGGCGGATTTGCTTTGTTCCCATTTTTCTAAGCCCTGCTTAATCAGGCATGGTCACTCAACGGAGTCGTTGCAGTAGACGAGGGTGCCTGAGGTGATTCATTCACAGAATGTACAGCGGAATGAGGCTTTTTCAAATATGCCAACCAGTAAGCTCCAGCTACGAACATGCTTCCTCCCACCAAATTCCCCAGCCAAACCGGGATGAAGTTCATAATATAATCTGCCCATGAAAAATGACCTGCGAAAATAGCCGCTGGGATCAGAAACATATTGGCTACAACGTGCTGAAATCCGATAGCTACAAAGGCCATCGTCGGGAACCAGATCCCCATAATTTTGCCGCCGATCGAATCCGTGCTATACGCCAACCAGACAGCCAACGCTACCAGCCAGTTACATCCAATACCGGATATAAACGATTGCAAAAAGCTTTCATGCAGCTTGTGTCCCGCCATATCCACCACTTTGTCCAAATAAGGTCCTGTCTCGGTTAAACCCAGCACATGACCAAAGAAAAAGGCAACAAACAACGCACCCGCAAAATTACTAAGCGTAATAATTGCTAAATTACGGAACATCGCCCCGGTCTTGATCCGTCCTGCCCATCTCGCTAGAGGGACTGCCATCATATTACCGGTCAGCAATTCTCCGCCTCCGATCAATACCAATACCAGACCTACAGGGAACACGGCTGCTCCAATAAAAGTAGCAATACTCCCCCATTCTTTGGGCGCGCTTGCGATAACTCGTATATCTAGCAAAAAACCAAGCGCAATAAATGCACCTGCTAAAAATCCCAATACCACTGCCACAGTCCATGGATTGTTCGCTTTGGCCACTCCTGTTTCCACCGTCTTTTCAGCAATCTGCCCCGGTTTATAACTTGCCATATATTCCGCTCCTTTAACATCTTTTTACTACAACATTCTCTCACATATTTTATTTAAAATCAGTGGTTTTGTTTGTGAAAAAAATCACTTTAATGAATATTAAAAAACAGCCCTTGGATAAAGGACTGTTTTTCATGTATTATTACGTCTACTGCGCTACTATGCGCTTTACATTTAGTTGTATTCTTCCTTTTCAACTGCTCTTAAGAACCAAATAACTCCACCTAGGCCTACCAGCGCCACGGCTACAAGAAAAAGGATATAAAACAAATCCATAAGCTACTTACCCCCTAATCCTTATGCTACTCTATATTGTACTATAAGGATTCGTCCATACGTCTCAGATTGTTGACAAACTTATGAACAATGTCACAGACAAAATGAATTATACGGTAACTGGCTTCCGTTCAGATATCGGCGGCAATGCTTGCAAACCCGCTGCATTCAGGAAATTCCAAGGCTTGTTATAATGCGGCTGGAAGAAGAAATCCACAAAGGCCAGTTGGTCAATGGTCATATGATTTTGGATCGCCACCGACAGGGTATTAATCGATTGGGTCAAATCTACCTTCGACATAATTTGTGCTCCGACAATTCTCCGTGTCTCCTGCTCATATACAACTTTCAGCAGCACCTTTTCCGACGTTGGCATAAATTCAGGACGGTAGCTGTCCTCAATGGTTACAGCCTCTACGGCCATACCTTCGTCCGCTGCTGCCGCTTCCGTCAAACCTGTTCCTGCAATATTATCTTCATAAATTTTAATACCCGAAGTTCCCTGTGTTCCCATATAGGCAATGGTCGGTTGGACCAAATTGCGTGCCACCAGCGTGCCCATACGAACAGCGTTGGTTGCCAACGGAATATACGCTGTTTGGCCTGTCGGGTTATAGCGGATTGCACAGCTATCGCCTGCAGCAAATACGTCCGGGCAGCTGCTTTGCATAAAATTGTCCACAATGATCGCGCCGTTAGGCAGCATGTCTACCTGACCTTTAAGCAGATCCGTTTGAGGACGGAAGCCGATGCAGAGAATAACAAGCTCTGTTTCATATTCTCCTTGGGATGTCACCACTTTATTCACCTTGCCGTTATTTCCTTCAAAACGGCTTACTGTTTCTCCCAGCACCAGCTTGATGCCATGTTCCTTCAAGGAATCTTCAATTCGGTCTGTATATTCCGGGTCCAAATATTTATTCAAAATACGATCAGCGCTGTCAATCAGCGTTACGTTCTTGCCGTTCATTTGAAAAGCTTCCACCAGCTCAACACCGATATATCCGGCTCCAACAACTGTAATATTCTGTACATGCTTGGCTTTCTCAATGATGTCATTGGAATGATTATAGTTTTTGCAGAGCAGGATATGATCAAGCTCAATACCTTCCAGCTTCGGAATAATAGGCCACGAGCCCGTAGTAACAATCAATTTATCAAAGGTGTCCGTAAATTCTTCTCCTGTTTGGAGATTGCGTGCTTGCAGCGTTTTGCCTGCTGTATCGACATTCGTTACCTCATGAAGCATCTTGGTCACGACACCCAGCTCCGCCAGTTCATTCGGGGAAGAATAAAACAATCCGTGCGGATCTTTGACGACACCACCTACGTACAGTGCAATACCACAGGATAAAAACGAAATATTGTCATTACGCTCGTAAACGGTAATTTCTGCATCTGGATAACATTTGGCTGTGTTGACGATGGCTGCCGTACCTGCGTGTGTACATCCGATAACTGCTACTTTCATGTTGAATTCCTCCTTGGTGTGTGGGCATAAAATATATGATATTTGTGAATAGTTTCACGTAACCGCATTGTTGATTGTGATTTATTTCACTTCTTGTGCTTATTATAGTGTGATATTTTTCACATTACAATAGCTTTTTATGATATTCACAATTTGTCCACATTTTTAAAGTCAGGAAGATACAACGTCAACCGTTTGCTGCAACGCCACTTTGCTTCATTTAGCTTTTCCCATATGGGCCTTGGCTATGCCTTTATATCAGGCTTCCAAATGCTACTGCAACGAACGATACCACATGTAAAATACAGAAAGCACAAAAAGGCCGAATCTCGAAAAACAACGGAGATTCGACCTTATGTAAACGTATATTCCTAACTAAGTGGAGGCTATTATAGCAGTTGCTCGATGGCCGCTTTCATCGCCTCTGGTGATTCTTTAGGTTCAAAACGACCCACAGGTACACCTTCACGATTCACAATGAATTTCGTAAAATTCCATTGAATCGTACCATCTTCCTGCTCTCCAGGCTGCTGCTTTTTCAAATATTCAAACAGAGATGCCGTATCCGGGCCGTTAACGTCCACTTTAGCGAATACCGGGAAATTCACCCCGTAATTCAGTTGGCAAAATTCAGCCGCTTCCTCGCTGCTGCCCGGCTCCTGACCGCCAAATTGGTTGCAAGGAAAGCCTAATACAACCAGTCCCCGATCCTTATATTCATCATATAGCTTTTGCAAATCCCCATATTGTGGGGTGAGTCCGCATTTGCTGGCGGTGTTCGCGATTACCAGCACCTTACCGGTGTAGGTATCCAGAGGAACCTCCTGATTCGCTGGTGTTACAGCATGATGTGAATAGACGGACATATAGCATCCTCCTTTGTTTCGCTTGGTTTAAGTTTCATCACCTATTTTACCCAAAACGAGACGGACATGCCAATTTCCCTCGATACTAGCGAGACGCCACCACTTCGAGTCTGCGTTCTTTACGTTCTGAGGCGGACATCCTTGGACACGCAAAACAATACCGCTGGCCTCCGCCTGTTTTGTAATATTGGCAGCAGGACGGTTTCATATATGCCTTCTCACCGGGACGGTAAGGGTTATCCAGCTCAACGAGACGGACCGTAAACGGGTTTCTTTTCCGCCCGAACACCTCTCCCTCCAGCTCCCGCGTCACATAATAATAATCTTGTTCCAAACGCTCCACATCCTGTGGATCGGTTAGCGATGGCTGTACCCTGTCCTTAAAATACAGCAAAGTCAGCGGGAACTGTCCCCACATCTGTCCAACAGATGCACCTCCTGCCGAAGCCATCGCCTCCAGTATCGGTCTGATCTGCAAGCTGTAAAAGTCGCGCAGCACCTGCTGCGCTTGCCCGGATGAATGATGCTCGTCTTGCCTGTTGCTGTCCAGCTCTGTTTGGTCGATGACCTGAAAGCTGATGGCGGGATATTTCCCTTGATAGCAAATATGAAATCTGAGATTGGAAACCGACAGATCGAGACGGCGTTCACACAAAGACACCATAAAATGCTGGGCAAATACAAGACCACGCAACTGGTTCACAAAATAAACAGCTGTGGTCAAGCTGTCTTCCGCACACAGCAACTCACCATAATACTCCAGCACAGTGCGAAGCTTATCCGGTTCAAGCCATTCAGCCACGGGCCCGGAGTATACTGCATCTTCTGGTGTGTCTGTCACTATTCGCGCCAATTGCTCAAGCTGCTCATAATCCAATGGTTTCATTACGTCTCCTTTATCCTCTTGCCGCTACCTGTGGTCTGGCTTCACGCCGCTCGGAAACGGAGCCAGCTACATGATTCTCCTCCAGCTTCAATCCCTTTACGGCCTGGCTTACCGCTGGTTGTCCGGCCAAAGCATATGGAAGACACAGCGGTACACCTGTACGAGGATCTGTTACGATATCTGCTTCAATTCCGAACACCTCGCGCAGCACGTCAGGGGACATGACCTCGGTCGGCGTTCCTACAGCCTCGGCCTTCCCTTTTTTGATCGCAATCATATGCTGGGCGTACCGGGCAGCATGGTTCAAATCATGCACGACCATGACAATGGTACGTTCGGCCGAAGTGTTCAAATATTCTAGCAAATGCAACACTTCCAATTGATGCGCCATATCCAAAAAGGTAGTCGGTTCATCCAGAAACAAAATATCCGTATCCTGCGCAAGCGCCATGGCAATCCATGCACGCTGACGCTGCCCGCCAGAAAGCTGGTCGATCGGGCGATCGTGGAATTCGCTCATACCTGTCACCTGAATGGCCCACTCTACCATTTTACGATCATCTGCTTTCATGGAGCCAAAGCCTTTTTGATAGGGAAAACGTCCGTAAGATACCAGTTCCGTCACGGTCAACCCTTCTGGTGCAGTCGGATTTTGAGGCAAAATAGCCAACTGCTTCGCTACCTCCCGGGTAGATTGCTTATGAATGGATTTACCGTCGAGCAGAACGCTGCCGCCTTTAGGATTCATGATGCGAGCCATCGTCTTCAGAATGGTGGACTTGCCGGAGCCATTTGCGCCCACCAATGCTGTGATTTTCCCTTGCGGTATTTCAACGTTCAGATCCTCCACAATCAACCGATCTTCATAAGCAATATCCAGATTAGCCGTTTTCAGACGAAACATTCGGAATCATTCCTTTCCCTTATCTAATATATAGTTACGGGCTTAACGCACGTGATTCATCAAAACTTCATGCTATCTTTATATAATAAAGATATTGATAATCATTATCAAGTATTGATTGGCATATTCCCTTAGCATAGGAATCATTTCACGGAAAATGACCCCGAAAATTCACAAAAGAAGACCACAGCTCCTCAAAGCTATGGTCTTCCAATATCCGGCAGACAACATCAAGACTGTACAGAACGCAGCCCAAATGCTTCAGCCATGAGACGTATGGATTTCAACTTGGCGTCAAAGTCATGAATAATACTTGCGACCATGATTTCCTGTGTATGATAAGCCTCACTTAATTGCTCAATTTGGTGCTTCACTTGCTCAGGTGAGCCAACTACCATGCGCTTGCGATTTTCACGGATGCGCATCCGGTCATATGGCGTATAAGGATAGGCCAATGCCTTTTCTACGGAAGGTGTGCCAGCGGAACGCATTCCCTGCTCCAGCAACACCAGGGACAGATCCATACTGGAAGCCAACCGATTGGCTTCCTCTTCGGTATCCGCACAGATAGCAAATACAGCGACAAGTGAACGCGGCTGATCACTGTGCTGCGAAGGCTTGAAATGCTCCTGATACTCTTGCATCGCTCCTGTGCCGCCTTCGCCGTTGATGAACTGCGCAAATGCAAAGCCCACGCCACGTTCGGCTGCAAGTCCCGCACTGTCGCCGCTGGAGCCGAGCAGCCACATTTCTGGCACGGTTTCTACGAGCGGCATCGCCTGTAATGAGCCGAAGCGATGATCACTGCCCGTACTGTCATGCAAATAGGCTAGCAGGTCATCCAACTGCTCGGGGTACAGATCGACACCACCTCGCATTTTACCCTCCTGCAAGGCTCTGGTAGCGATTGGCATTCCTCCCGGCGCTCGTCCCAGACCCAAATCCATGCGCCCCGGGTACAAGCCCTCCAATACACGGAAGTTTTCCGCTACTTTATAAGCGCTGTAATGCGGCAGCATCACACCGCCTGATCCCACTCGAATGGTTGAGGTACGAGCGGCCAGATGCGAAATCAATACCTCCGGGCTGGAACCAGCAAGATTAGAGGCAGCATGATGCTCTGATACCCAAAAGCGATGATACCCCAAGCGCTCCGCCTCTATAGCAAGCTCAGCGGTCTTTTGTAATGCTTGCGCATGCGTCATGCCTTCCGATACCGGAGATTGGTCAAGAATGCTGAGTTTTATCATATAAAGTCTGACCTTTCTGTTTGGGAATAAGAATAGGCATTAATTATAGCACGCGAAGCCACAGTTACCCAAGAGGGGCCAATTTGATTTATACTGGAAAATTGATTTTACACCGGAATTGGAAATGTTTATTTTTCGTTGAGGCTCGCCTTCACTTTATCCGCTTCATAAAGATGTGAACGCTTTTTAAAGAAACTAAACAGATGTGTGACGATAACCTTCAATACAGCATAGCCCGGAACCGCCAGTATAATCCCTACCACTCCAAACAGATTGCCCGCCGTCAGAATGACAAAGATAATGGTGATCGGATGCACCCGGAGAGACTTGCCCATAATTTGCGGAGAAATAAATTTACCCTCAATGAGCTGTACGACTGTCCATACAATGACCATTTTGAGCAGCATAACCGGAGATGTTACCAAAGCTACAATTAATGCAGGCGTAATGGCAATCACAGGTCCCAAATAAGGAACAACGCTCGTAAAGGACGCAATGACAGCAAGCGTCAGAGAATAGTCCAGTCCGATGATCAAGTAGCCGATATACAACAGCACCCCGATACAGAAGCTGACAATAATCTGCCCCCGTATATATGAGCTGACCTGATGATTCATTTCGGTCATAATGCGATCAGTCTCTTTACGCAGCATAGGCGGGAACATTTTCAGAATCGTCTGTGGCAGCTTATGTCCATCTTTCAGCAAGTAAAACAAAATAAATGGAACCGTAGCGATCGCAAGCACCGTTTCTGTGACTACACCCAAAAAGCTTCCCAAACTTGCCCAGGCATTATTAATAAAGGCAGATAACTTTTCAGAAGCCTTGGAGGCCAGCTCCGACGGATTAATTTGAATAGTATTCTGGAACTGATTCACAAAGTCACTGCCAATTAATTTCTCAAACTGTTGTTGTACTTGCTCGCTGTATGCAGGTACATTTTGAATCAATCCCTGAATCTGATCGCGTATCACAGGCACTACCGATGTAATCACGACGGTAATAATCCCTATGATAAGCAAATAAAGCACAATAATGGAGTAAATCCGTTTGACCTTGTTGCGCTCCAGCACATCAACCAGCGGATTGAACAGATAGTACAAAACACCGGACAAAATGACAGGAAGAATGATCGTTTTGAGCAGCACAATAACGGGGGTAAATATGTACGAAATTTTGGTAAGCACCAATACGTTTAAGCCGATCAGCAGCAGTACCAGCAGGAATAACACAAACTTGTTGTTCAGAAAAAACTTTTTGAATCGGTCTTTCCATGCTGGAGTTGTTTCCACATGACATTCCCCTTCTCTTTAAGCAAATGAGTGTAAAGATCCTACATATTGTTAGGATATATTTTTAGATTAATATATACAAGGTTATACCCATATAACACAAAAGCAAACAAAGTCGTACGACAGCATACAGACTTTGCTTGCTTTGGAATGTTATGGAGTATCGTTTGTCTTGGTTGCAGCAGAATCCGTCGTTGTGGTCACAGGTTTGTTTTCTTGCTCAAACATATTTTGTACAAAGCTCTTAAGCTTTCTCTGGTCCACACCCAATACCTGTGCCCC
Source organism: Paenibacillus sp. FSL R10-2782 (assembly GCF_038592985.1). Lineage (NCBI taxonomy): Bacteria > Bacillati > Bacillota > Bacilli > Caryophanales > Paenibacillaceae > Paenibacillus > Paenibacillus sp. FSL R10-2782. Next base: position 5,109,094 of record NZ_CP151951.1, read on the forward strand.
CTTAACCGTTGTCTCTCGCACCAGCTCATTCGGTGGAATTTGCTGTTTCGCGATGGTTTTGGCGTCGATATTAAAGCCTAATGAAGCCAGTTGCAGCATTTCCGTTGTGCTCAGATTCGTTTCAATATATGGAGAGATGCTGTTTAAAATACTTGGCAGCTTAATCAGAGACGAGGTCGACTGGATTTTGCCACCCAGCTCGGTAATAAATTTGCGTTGCCGCTCCGTACGCGTAAAATCGGAAGTGGCATCATGACGAAAACGTACATATTGCAAGGCCGTTTTGCCGTCCATGTGCTGCATTCCCTTTTTCAGATCAATATCAAACTGGTGCTTGTCTGCTTTGGAAGTGTAGTACATATCCTTTTCGACATCCAGATCAATACCGCCCACAGAATCCACCAGCGCAATAAAGCCGTTAAAATCCGTGTATACATAGTATTGGATCGGTATGCCGAGCAGGTCGCTCACCGTTTGTCTGGTCAGGTCAGGCCCGCCGTAAGAAAATGCGGCATTCAATCGACCTTGCCCATGGCCCGGAATATCAACGTACGTATCACGCAGGATCGACATAAGCGTAGCCTTCTTCGTGACCGGATCAACAGAAGCAACCATAACAGAGTCAGAGCGTCCTGAATCCTCCCCGCGTGAATCGCCGCCCAGCAGCAAAATATTCACTCTCTCTTTTCCATCCCACTCCGGGGGAAGAGACACTTCTACGGGCTGTACATTTGTTGGGGACTGGCTTTGTGCTTGCGGCTTAAATTTCGAATCCTGACCAGTAGCGACCGAAATTTGATTTGTAAAATGATATATAGAGTAAGCATAATATCCGCCCACCAAAAGAACTGCCGCAGTCACAGAAATACCCAGCCATTTTAATATTTTTCGCATATTTTCGGGTAACCTCGCTTTTATTCAACATCTTTCAGCTTATAAAAGCATACCCTCCCTGCAAGTTATCTGTCAATTCGGGTCGTCTGTTCAGCATAGCACGATTGACCTGCGGCTAATGATTGTTTTCCTTGTCTGTCACGCTGTTATTCTTATGTTCTTGCGGCGCCAGGTTAGCATTGTCAGGGGTGTCCGCGTACCATGGATTAAGATGCACAAGCACCTCGTAAACCCTCGGCTCCTGCTTCATCACAGCCCCTTTGATCAGCCGGATAATATCATGTCCCTGCTGAATCGTCAGGGAAGCATCCACAGAAGCGCGGATGTCCACAATAATGTAATGACCGTGCTCACGGGCACGAATGCGGTCAATTCGCTGAACGTCGTCTACACTTAGGGCTGCTTCCGCATAGCTTTCGATTTCCTCGGTTGCGATCGCCTTTTCCATCAGTATATCTATGGATTCACGGCCCATTTCCCACGCCAGCCTCAGAACCAGCAATGCGACCACAAACCCTGCAATCGGGTCACCGTAGGATAAAATAGGAATGCTCCAATGCTCCCCGATCAGACCTAAACCAATACCTAGTACAGCAGCAGCGGAGGCGTACACATCCGCCAAATGATCCTTGGCCGTAGCTATAAGCCCCTGGCTGTTGGCTGCCCTTCCGATACGGATGGTATATATATACAGCCATTGCTTCCAGAGCAGGGAGATGATTGCCGCCACCAGTGCCAGTATATGTTCCTTCGGCATAGGCTCAAACAGCGCCATAATGGAATGATAGCCAATAAATATGCCGGCTGCGAATAAAATGACCGCCACCACGCTGGCCCCAATGACCTCTGCCTTGCCGTGACCATAAGGATGATCCTCATCCGGCGGAAGACTCGATATACGCATCGCTCCCAGTGCCGTTGCCGAGGCGATTACGTCCCCGGCGTTATGCACACCATCAGCAACCAGCACCTTGCTGTTGAACATGACGCCTGTAATGATTTTAATGCCGGTTAATAGGATGTTGCTGATCAGGCTGATCCACGCTGACAGCATAGCACGTTTGCCCATATCCTGTTCCTGCATGATGTATAACCTCCGTATCTATCTTAAAAACAACTGTTATCGCCAAGTTAATCAGTTGTTTTTAAGGCAGCTATGCTGCTGGTTTTTCTTCAGTTGCTCAAGGCAGCTATGCCGCTGGTTTACTTTGTTAGCTCAGCGCAGTAATGCTGCTTGTGTCATCATATGATGCTGCCGCATCAGCGGCATGGGTGGAGATTACAATAGCCCCGGAAGATGAGCCTCTCCGGGGCTATTATCATAACCATAGTTGAGCGTTCTATGAGAACGCTCTTGCTTTATCTGGACCGTCCGCGACGGCCCCCCTGTCCTTGAGCCCCGCGCGGGCCGCCTTTGGCCTGTCCACCGCGACCACCTTGGCCTGCGCGGGCGGAGCCGCCACTGCTGCGGTCATACCCGCCGCGTTCGCTGCTTTGCCCTGCGGAGCGACCTTGGCCCCCGCGCGCGGAACCACCGCTGCTGCGGTCATATCCGCTGCGTTCGCTGCTTTGCCCTGCGGAGCGACCTTGGCCTGCGCGAGCAGAACCGCCGCTGCTGCGGTCATATCCGCCGCGTTCGCTGCTGCGGCTAGAGCGACGTTCGCCGCCTGCGGAGGCTGAGCGTCCTTCGCGCGGCTGTTCCCGCTCGGTGCGGCCACGGCCTGCCTGTTCACGGCCGCTGCCCCGGCGTCCGCCGCCGGAACCGTTGCCGCCAAAGGAACGGCGGTCGTTTCTGCCTGAGCGGCGTTCTCCATCCTGCCGCTCAGATGTACCGGTAGCAGGTCTACGCTGCCCACCGCCCTCGCTGCTGGTGAATGTGACACCAGCAACCTTCTGGATGTTCCGAAGCTCTGGAACATCCCGTGGCGTGGCGAGCGTTACCGCCACACCTTTTCCTCCGGCGCGGCCAGTACGACCGATGCGGTGGATGTAGCTTTCGGCATCCTGCGGCATGTCATAGTTGAAGACATGCGTTACGCCTTCCACATCCAGGCCGCGTGCGGCTACATCGGTCGCTACAAGCAATTGAAGCTTCGCTTCACGGAACGCCTTCATTACTTGCTCACGCTTGTTCTGGGACAAATCCCCGTGAAGCTCGCCGCTCTCAAAGCCCATCTCTTGCAACTGCTCATTTAACGCAGCAGCGCGGCGCTTCGTACGGCAGAAAATAACAGCCAAATACGGACGATCCGCATTCAGCATATCCACTAATGCTTGCTGCTTGCCCCGATCCGTCGTCTGTACAACGACCTGACGGATTTGGGTCACCGGAACGGAAGAAGCAGACTTCACTTTTACATCCACGGGTTCGTTCATATATACACGAGCCAGTTTGCGGATCCCTGCTGGCATTGTAGCCGAGAACAGCATCGTCTGTCTCCGGTACGGAACTTCCTGAAGAATCGTCTCTACATCGTTCAGAAAGCCCATGTGCAGCATTTGGTCCGCTTCATCCAGCACCAGCATTTTAACACCGCTCAGATCCAGCGTGCCGCGTCTCAGGTGATCCAGCAGTCGTCCGGGTGTACCGATAATCAACTGTGCGCCACCCTTCAGCTTGCGAAGCTGACGCTCTACATCCTGGCCTCCATAAACAGCCAGCAACGACAAGCTTGGCTCCGTAGCAGCCAACACGTTCGCTTCCTGTGTAATCTGGAGCGCCAGCTCACGCGTTGGAGCAATCACAAGCGCCTGCGGATGGCGCTTGTCCAAATTCATTTTTTGCAAAATCGGCAGTAAAAACGCAAGCGTTTTACCTGTTCCCGTATGCGCCTCGGCAATAACGTCCTGGCCTTCCATCAACAGCGGAATGGATTCCCGTTGCACAGGTGTTGGTACTGTAATTCCCTGCTCTTTCAAGGCGTCTACCCAATGCTGCTCTACGCCTAATGCTGCAAAATTCTTCAAGTGATATTCACTTCCCTTATCTTTATTCAATATGTGTCACGTAAAATAGGTTCATGTGCCATATGACATCCATCGTTCCATAGTTCAGAATTCCCATTTTTGTATCGGTTCTCATTCAACCCTTTTCAGGAAGGGAGCTTATCCGTTATCGTTGATTCTGTTCATGTAACCCAAACATACGGCCGCAATGCGGCTCAGGCCGTTCCATATATGACTTTCCTAGTATACGCGAAGTTGAACGGGTTTCCAAACCATTTTAATGAACGGATGCAAAAGGTGAATTTAGTTGCCATGTCAGATATTATGAAATAGGAAATGCTCGAACAGAACACCCAGACATAAATTATGTTTTCCAGTCATGGACTTGTTTTTCTTTACCACAACCTTGAAAAATCCATTATACTAAACATCAGGAGGTTGAAACTTATGCATATTCAGGTTCAAAACGTTGAAAAAATAGAAAACGATTATCTCATTCATTACAAAGCAGGGGGCGCACTGCCGTTCGTTCCGCATGATATTGTTCTGATTCATGGCAAGCAATATTTTATCGGCACGATTGTGGAGGTAGGGGCGGAACAGGCTCTTGTACGGATCAATCCGCAATATGAGAGCCAGTTGGCAGGCTCCATCGGGCTTGAACTGGCTTTCTCACCGACCGTCTCCATTCAAGGAGCAGATAAAATCGTGGAAAAGCTCGGATATTTCCCTCCCTTTCATTATGACCACATTACAGCAGCCGATATCACAAAGGACCAGATAACATTGACGATTGAACTATCACCACCTACCGTACTGATACCCAAATCACCCGATCTGACGCCTTCCGCTGAGCAACCCTTACTTACTATGTCTTCAACGGAAAATGTATCCCGTTACGCGGTGACCTTTACTTTTTTAGAAACAAAGGAACATGAGTTGACGGCTATGGAAACGGAAAATATCATTTTACAGCTTGATTTCCGTTATGAAGAAGCGGACATGGTCATTGATATTGATGCAATAACCGGTCTGTCAGGCAGCTTCCTGTGCAGAGGCATCCGTACGGAGATTGCAGAGTTGAATGAATACACTGGAGGCTCGGTAGCTGATCCAGAGTGATGCATACATATAAGTCAAGGAAGCTGCCTTTGCGCTGCTATGCTCACATAAGCACCTGCCCTACGCACAACATGCCCTGAAGCAATTGCTGCAACATGAGCGTGTCTGCCCAGCGGGAACTGTCAAGATAATCGACATCCAAAGGAGAATCAACCTACTCATGCGAGTCAAAATATTTATATTCATACTTATTATCGGGGTAATATGTGTTCCCGCCTATTTCATCATGAGCAGCTTCGGGTTATTCCAAAATGAAAAGGTACTTGTACAGTACAAGGTTGCCGTGGACCTGGAGGGTGAAAAGTATGATGCCTGGCCAGTCATCAGCAGCTTTACCGCTATAGACAAAAAAGGCGACGACCGTCAGCTCTACTACCAGGCGGAAGGCGCGGGCTTGGAATACTTGTTTCAGTTAGCCTATGGACAATATGAACTCAAGCCCTCCAAAGAAAATCCTTTTATGGACGGAAGAATTCACTACACCATGGATCATCCCGATTACGTCCGGCAAGAGAAGAAATATAAGAACGCCAACGATTATAGTCAGTTGCAGCATTATTATAACCAGCAGGAACAGGTCATCTATACTTATAACCCCGAAGGCAGGCTTGACAAGACATATGTTCGCTCCATTATCACTACAGGTATGACTCGCAGCTCTGGTAGATCAAGCAGTCTTGTGAAAGATAACTACATCAATATCAGTAAACTGTTCAAGGACAAGCTGGGAATTACCATAAAATTAGACGTGGACGAGGACAATAAAATCGTTACTCTATCCATGATATGAAAAATAACCGTGAGAAAGGAAGGGGCTACTTATGACAGAACGTTTGGGACCTGCTTATTTGGAGGGATGGGCTGTACTTGGGATGATGAATTTTCAGACGATGTGAATGAGGATGGTCAGCTTGATTGAGCTGATCAACGGCAAGCTATGCGATTTTGAAGAGGCCAAGCGAAATGGCTTTGATTCGATTAGTATTACAATGACAAGCGCCAAAGGTCTGAAAACAGAAATCATTCAGGAAGAGCTGGCCTGACGAGGATGCGAAGAAGCGCCAGGCCATTTAAAAATATTACAAAATCTACAGCATAAGCAGGCATCGGAAGGAGGAATCTCTGAGCGTGAGCATACAAGCCTTTGATAGTCTCGAAGCGTTAGTTCAAGCGGTTAGCCACATGGATATGAATGAATGGGTATTCACCAATCTGGAACGTTTTCAGAGCAATCCTGTCAATACCACCTATTATATCATTCCGGAGGCAGAACTATGGGAGCTGGAGGATGCAGGTCTCACCGTCACCAATCACCGCGACGAAAGTATTCCCGCTTCCCTTCCCGATCACCACGCACAGACATGGCTGGAGATAGCGACCGTGCAGGATGTCATCGAAGTGCTACGCCGCAGCGGCAACGAGCCGGACATCCACCGCATCGCACAGGGACTTCAGTATTACCATAAATACGATGCTTTTATGGAATAAGAGAATCCAGCAGTGCTTTTACCTCAGGATCAGCCTGTTTCAGACTGCTTTTCAGCTTTTTCTCGCCGCCCCAAATTCGGTAAACGAGCAGCTCTTTGTCGTACTCCTCCAGCTTTTCAAGTTCCTCCACCAGCACCTGGGCCTGCTCTACGCTTTCGATTCCAGACGACTTCAACGGTTTGGCACTTTGGTTGCCTGCCAGAAGAATCGTCGTCCAAACTGGAATAGTGTCTGGCGTCAGTCCATGCGCTTCAGCAAAAACAGCCGCGTAGCCGTCCTGTACCGACTGATGCTCCGTGTCCACCAGCTTCATATAGCGAATTACCCACGGAAAATAGTCTGTTCCTTTCAGGCCCAGTCCCATCACCGCATAGGTGCCTGGCATCGCCGATTTTTCTCCCGGCTCCACATCGTTGTACCACTTGAACTCTTCCATCACGATATCTGCATATTCAGCCAATAGCGGGTAAAGTGCGGGATATTCCAGTGCATTGGCAAAAAAACGATGCAGCGCGGATTTAGCCAGCTTGGGCACAGGCAGTATATTTTTCACCTTGCTCTTGAGCTTCATACGATATTCCTTGGTAAAGCCCTTCTGTAAAATATCGCATACATATACGAGCGCTTCCCTGTAGCTCTCTTCTTCTTCTGAACGAATGTGAACCTCTAGCGTTTGCAAAATATCATTCGCTTTACAGGTGACACGCTCGCTAGTATATAGCGCTGGAATGCTACCTGATCCGCTCTTGAGCCACTGGGCGGCCTGCTCCGAGCCTAGCTGTGAAGCGATCTCCAAATATTTCTGCCGTGCATCGGCATCGGTCGAACCCACTCGCATGGCGGTGAGCAGGAACATCTCCATGGCTGGTGCAGGAATATCTGAAGGACGAATATCAGGCTTCACCGTATAATCCAACCCGTAGCTTTTTTCACGATCCGCATACCTCGCCAAAAATTCATCTTCGGCCCAACGCTTCAAGTCACCGTTAAGCTGATGTCTCCATGCTTCCTCACGATTTCGGCTCACCTTCACTTTTGCATCCATTCGATCCAGAAGGTCACCTACCCGTTCGGCATCTATAGGGTACAAATGACGATCGAGCAAGTGCCTCACAAAGAAAAAATCATCCTTTTCCTTCGGCACAGCTTTAGTGGCGGGGTTCAGCTTCTGTTCCACAAACTGTTGGATAGAGGCTAATAAATGCTGTCGTTTATCTTCGTTTAGAAGTGAAAATGTAAAATGGCTGGATTGCTTCTCCAAGACCACTTCCAGATGAAATTCCAGCCGATAACGAAAGAACATGGAACTAAATTTTTCAGACTTAAACAGCGTCTCTATCCGTTCCCTGATCACAGGCATCCATTCGTCCTGCACCTGCTGGAGCGTTACACCCTCCGTAAAATCAGGGATCTTCGTATCCGGTTTACGACTGTCCCAATCAAATAGCTCATAGATATCTACCCGTAGTCCGTTCTTGTTACACATGACGTTTAAGTATTCATGAATTCCTTCGTGAAGGACACTTTTGGTCTGGAATTCGGCGATTCGTTTTTGCTCAGAAGCGTATACCTTATCAATTGCCTCGAAAATCAGATTTATATGTGCTTGTACTCCTGATGCCATTATGATGTGTTCCTCCTCCATGCCTTCACAAATTGTAGTTCCTACGTAATTAAGATAGACTAATCTAAAACTATTTTATTTCCTGATTATAGCATATCTCTCATTTACTTTTGGACTCTATGAACAGAAAGTGAGAGCAATGAAGGTTTGTGATAAGATTCTAACATTCTTGCAGAAGCAGCATTGCCGGGTTTTAAAGTAAGAGGAGGACGAATGAAATGACGGCATATTTTGGGCAAATCCTTGATAGGCTGGGCAACGCTCTTCGCCCACTCCCATCCTACAACTAAACAGTTGCTTGAATGGCTATCCGATAGCGAGCTTTATCAGAAAATCACAACCGAAGCATTGAATATCATGATTCAACGGGATCTTCTTCTTCCTCTGGAAGCAGACACTTGGGCTAACATCTCAGACCTGCTTCATGCTTCTTTGCAGCTTCTTATGCTCAAAAAAGATAAACGCCGTATTGAAGCAGTGTTGGAGCAGCTTTCTGATTTGGGGCTTTGCTAAGCCTTTTGGAGTCGCTGCATCAGCAGCTTAACCCCTTGAAAAAGGTATCTATAGTGAATGAAATTAATTCATCATTCAAATTTGCTGTTGGGAAATCAAAACTCAGGAGCAGGGAAGTCAAGCCGTGCAGCATGCTTCACTTGGCGAATATTCGATCTGATCCGCAATTTTGCGCATAGAAACTTCGGCATACCCTTTCATATTCCAAAAAAAACCAGTATTGTAGCGCTTTCACTTGTCAAATTCCAATGAAGATGCTATCCTGCAAGTGGGATTGTTACTGAAAAGGCAAAACCCGAGTACATTAATGTACCCGGAGTTTGCCTTTTTTTGATTTATATCGATGCAGCATTATACAGTCAACCATCCCAAGCATGTGTAAGCGCTTTAAAAAATGACACCAAAGGAGATCAATTTCATGCAAAGAAGACGTTTCGCCCTTGTTTTACTATCTTTCGTGTTCCTGCTCACGATCGTTTTCCCGTCCTCCAGCTCTGCCGCAGCATCCGATGTACCAGCACCACAGGCTACCCTGCTTACTCAGGTACAGCCTTTGGGTGAAGTCGTTTCTGCCGTTGTACTGAAATACAGCACCAATATTGACGGGGCATCCTTATCCACTTCCAGCTTTCAGGTGCAATCTGTACTCAATGATGTATATACAGACAGAACCGTGACCGGTGTATATACCAATGATACTGGAGCTATTACCAACCGCAGTACTCATGGTAAATATGTCGTGATTGAGCTGGATAAGCAAGATAAAAATGCAAGTACCCTTACTTACGATGCAACGAGTGCAGTCAACCGCATCAACACGTTGAATTATTACATTAGTCAGAAGAAAGACATTGCAACTCAAAAGAAAGCAGTCATTCCTGCCTCTGCACAGACTGTAAAAGCAACCGATAAAGTTACACCTATCGTGGACGATTTTCAAAAAAACACCTTTGAAAATAAAGACGGCTTCAAGCTGAACTACTTTACGTTTGAGCCTAAAGTAGAGTCTGGCAAAACCTACCCGCTGGTTGTGTTCCTGCACGGAAACGGCGAGCGTGGTGACGGAAACGGAGTGAACCTGCTGGCAAATGCTGGTGCTGTTACTTGGGCTTCTCCTGAGCAGCAAGCCAAACACCCTTCCTTCGTAATCGCTCCACAAAGCCCGATTGATCTGGAACATAAATTCATTTGGGCGGATGAGCCGCGCAACAGCGCTGTAGCTGATCTGGTACGTGAAACGGCGTTAAAATATCCGATCGACACGAACCGAATCTATATCGTTGGTATTTCTCAAGGAGCTATGGGAACGTGGAGATTGTTGGAGAAAAATCTTGACTTGTTTGCCGCAGGTGTACCGATTGCCGGTTTGACCAACTATGAAAAAGCCGTTAACATGTATGCACCTGTTGATCCTAAACACGTCGAAGTGTTGAAAAACGTACCTATTTGGGCCTTCCATGCTGCAGACGACACTACGGTAAGTCCTAAAAACTCGCAAGAAATGGTAGCTGCTATTCAAGCGCAAAACGGAAATCTCATTCATTTTACTGAATATGAGGCAGGCATTATCAAACCTGTAGGACACTTCTCATGGGTTCCTGCTTTGCAAAATCAGGATATGATTGAGTGGCTATTTGCACAAAAGAAATAAAATGATGTTTGTATACCTCTAAAAATAAAGCGCCAGGCGGTTCGATACCCGTCTGGCGCTATTTTTCTATCTAAAAAAAGGCACCTGCCTTCCTGTGTACCACCATCAGGAGAGCAGGTGCAATATGAAATGAGGAGAACTGAAAAACTTGACACTGGTATTGCCATTTGCAGTTAAAGTTGAACCTACTACCTCGCTCGCTTCGCAGCTTTGATTGTTCTCAAAACTCGTCTGCGAGTTACCTTGTTCGGGCTTCTAAGCTCGCATGCACCTAAAGGATATTAGTAAATATGTAGCTTGCGTATGGTGGAGTTTATTTCACCCTTTTACGCTTCTGTGTTACATTATATAAGTAAAGCGAGAACAAAAATTCGAATCAGAATTTACGTTCGCCATTTTTTCATAGTCCTTTATTCCGAACTAAATCAAAGTCTATATCTTCCCGACATGTATTCCATAACAGTTCGTCTGTAAGAAAACTTAATGCATCCATGTTGCGCAATCGTTCGACCAATTCAGTAATCACATCTATGTCCTCACGTTGTACATGCCTTGCAAGAGTGATGCCACCTGTATCGCCGTAAACATATAGATGGGAATGATGTCTTTCCTTTTTTACATGTCGAAGGGTAAGCACGCTATTGTCGATCATCATGACGTAACGGTCCTTGATCAGATAACCCTCAAAAAGCTCATACATATGCGGAAGATCGCAGGGACCAAGAATGAGACTTACTTTTTCAAAATTACTTTTGTTCATTAGAATTTAGCTCCCTCTTTATGAAATTAGAGTATTACCATTAGGGCAGACCTATTAACAATTCATTAAAAAAGATATTCTTAAAAACAATAGTAAAACTTCTGAAGTTCATTTAATGTACTTTTATAATAATACTTCTGTAGTAAAACTTCAATGATTTTCGTGATTATTTTATTATAACGCGATCAAATTCATACTTTAGATACACAAGAGGAGAATTCAAATTATGGATGTTAAAAATAGATACCATTTTAAACTTGGCGACATCTTGGAAGAACTTGATATTACACGTAACAGACTGGCCGTAGAAGCGAAAATACGTCCGGCTACCGTCATTGACATGGTAAATGGAAAAACCAAAAGACTTGAACTGGAAACACTCGTCCACATACTTGATGCTCTGAACAAATTTGCCCGCCAACGGAGATTTACACGAACTATTACTCTTGCTGATATCGTAGAATACATTCCTGAGGATGAAATTGAGAAGCATTGATTCTGTCTGTGATATTAATATCAAAGTAGACAAATATAAAAAAACAAAAAGGCACTGTCCCAATACAGTGTCTTTTTGCGAATACGTCAGATCGTTCTTAAACGGGCCCCGTAACCTCTTCTCTACATACAGCATCCTCAATCAGTCCACTTTGCCGCCTTCTACGACCAATTGGTCTGTGAAGCCCTCTCCGTAAACAGGGGTCAGTGTGTCCTTGTAGGCTTGATGGACAAAGTTCTCTTTACCCAGCGTATCCAACTCGTTGTTGATCCAGTCCAGCAGCTCTTTATTTCCCTTCGCTACTGCGGGGGCAATGGTATCCTGGCCGCCAAAGGCCGGAATGGTTACGGTGAAGCCGGGGTTGGCTTTCGCCCAGGCGATCAGCTCTGTATTATCGTTAGCGATGGCAGCGCCACGTTTGTCTTTGAGGGCTGAGAAAATTTCCGTGTATTGATCGAATTTGAGCAACTTGATGTCAGGATAATTTTTCGTAAAATAGGTCTCAGCCGTCGTTCCTTTTGCGACAATCAGCTTCTGATCCGAATTTTTCAATTGATCAATTGTAGTGATCGGAGCGCTGTCCGGTGATACAATGCCAAAGGATAATTTCATGTACGGGTTGGAAAAATCGACCTTTTCTTTACGCTCGTCCGTTACGGTAAAGTTAGCCATGATGATGTCTACCTTGTTGGATTGCAAATAAGCGACCCGGCTCGCGGCATCCACCAGCACGAACTCTACCTTGGACTCATCGCCCAGAAGATCCTTTGCAAATCGTTTCGCAATATATACGTCAAAGCCCTGATTCTTCCCTTCCGAATCCACGTAGCCAAACGGTGGCTTATCCGCGAAAACACCAATTCGGATTTTGCCGTTCTTTTTAATGTCCTCAATTGAGGCAAATTTTGCCGAGCCAGAACTGCCATTGGCATTGCCGCCTGCTCCCGCGCAGCCCGTCATTCCGATAAGCAACAAGCTTACTGCCAGCAATAATACCGTTAACTTCAACCCTTTTTTCATCGTATTCATCCCCCTGTTTATGTAGTTTCATACTGAAATATATCCAGAAAGTGCTGGGCACGCTCTGTTTCCGGTTGGGTAAAAAATTGCTGTGGCGTGGTCATTTCGCATATTTGTCCTTGATCCATAAACACGATGCGATCCCCCACCGACTTGGCGAATCCCATCTCATGCGTCACGATAATCATCGTCATTCCCTGTCGCGCCAGTTCTCGCATCACATCCAGCACCTCCCTGACCATTTCCGGGTCCAAGGATGCCGTGACTTCGTCAAAGAGCATAATTTCAGGGTTCATACACAATGCGCGTACAATCGCAATCCGCTGCTTTTGTCCGCCTGATAACTCTCTCGGATACGCATCCTTGCGATCCAACAAACCGATCCGTTCCAATAATTGCTCCGCTTGCTTGAGCGCTTCCTGCTTGTTTCTCCGCTGCACTTTAAGCGGGCCTAGCAATATATTTTCCAAGACGGTCATATGGGGAAACAGCTCATAGTTCTGGAATACCATCCCGATATGCTGCCGTATCTCCCGCCAATTCACTTTGTTGTCCGTAAGATCCTGCCCTCTATATCGAATTTCTCCGCCTTGGACTGGCTCCAGACCATTGAGGCATCGCAGAAGTGTACTTTTTCCACAGCCCGAGGGGCCAAGAACAACTACGACCTCCCCCTTCGTTACCTCCAGATCAATCTGTTGGAGTACCTTTCGATCACCGAAGCTTTTATCAAGCCCTCGAATCTCCAGCAAAACCTCCACAGCCTCTGCCATTGCGCTCACCCCATCCTGCTAATTTTGCCATCTGCGTTCGAATCTTTTGGAAAGTCTGGACAACGGATAGCATACGAGAAAATATAGTATAAAAATAAAGCCGTACACCCAAAAGGATGCCGCTGGCGCTTTAATTACGCCAAGCTCAATAATCTGCTGTCCGACCTTTACCACCTCTACCACGCCAATCAGCACCACCAATGATGTTGTTTTGATCATCCGTGTTGCCAAATTAATAGAACCCGGCAGCATTCGGCGCACCGCCTGAGGAATGAGCACATGACGGTATAACTGTCCATACGTTAGACCGAGTGCTTGCCCGGATTCCACTTGATGCTTGGGCAACGATTCGAGCGCACCACGAACAATGTCACCGATCTCCGCCGCACCCCATAGGCTAAACACGATAATTGCCGTTAGCTCCCCGCTAATGTTCACATTCAGCAAAGGCGTGAAGCCGAAGTACACGACATACAGCCAAACCAAAATCGGAATGATACGAAACGTCTCCAGATAAAACCGTAATACGAATCGAATCGGTCCCGACTTTAAAGTGCGCAATAACCCCATCACGATGCCCAGCACTGTGCCGATCACTATCGAAATAAATGCAATTTCCATCGTAACGAGTAATCCACCTAACAGACGCTCAAAATTGGAACCTTCAAAAAGCACATTAATTCCCGAATTCTGCATATCGCACCTTCCTTTCCACCCATGTCAGCAGCATCGACAAAGGCAAAAGCAGGATAAGATAAGCCAGCACCAGCAAAATCAGCGATTCCGCCGTTTTGTAGTACATGCCGATCAGGTCTTTTGCCACATTCATAATATCTAGCAAGGCAATGGCGCCAACAATGGAGGTTTCCTTGAGCAGAAAAATCGCATTCGCACCCAACGATGGAACACTGATAGCAAAGGCCTGTGGCAAAATAACATACCGCGCCAGTTGCACCTTGGACAGTCCCAAGCTAAGCCCGGATTCCGTCTGAGTTTTACTTACCGCTTCAATCCCGCCACGGAACGCCTCTGCCATATACCCTCCGCCCAAAAAGGTCATACCGACGATGGCACAAGTCATTTCACTCATATGCAGACCTATTTTGGTAAAGCCATAATACAGAAAATACAGTTGTACCAGCAATGGTGTATTGCGGGAAAGCTCGATATACGCTGTAATAATGCCGCTAATTCCCTTCACCTTGTAATACAACACAATACTGCACAACAAACCGACGATCAGCGAAAAGAGGATGGCCCAAAAAGCAATCTTCAATGTAAGCCACATCGCCTCACCATACAGTGGTAAGCTCTCTACGATAAACTCCCAGTCTAGATTCATATGTACATACCTTTCAATTTTCGATTAATCCTATGTATTTTGTAAGTTTAATAACAATGATTGTATTCCAGCCCAATTATTACGTCAATACTTTGACAAAAATTTGTCATATTTATCTATGATTTAGGAAGAAAACCTTTATTTCATTTCAGAAATGCATGCAAAAAAGCCTGAAATGGTTAAATTCCATTCCAGGCTTTGATTTATTCTATACGATTTATCACACCAGTGGCTCCGTAACTACAGGACCGCCGAGCTTTTCCACAATCAAGCGGCTTTCCTCATTTAGTCCCCGTAGAGTAATCAATTTACCGGACTTCGTGTACTTTTGCAACACCTTTCCAATAGCCGTTACCGCAGAATGATCCCAAATATGCGATTGGCTGAAATCCACCACCACGCGTTTCGGATCATCCGAAGGTTCAAAATGATCGACAAAATGAGTCGTCGAAGCGAAAAACATCGGACCTCTAACATGGTACACCTTTTCATCGTCGTCCTCTGTTGCGCTGATGCGGATTTTAGCCATTTTCCAGCCAAAATGCAGGGCACTCAGCAGCACGCCCACAATAACACCCTTGGACAAATCATGCGTAGCCACCACAATGACGACCGTCGTAACCATGATAAATGTGTCCGCTTTGGGAACCCTGGCGATATTTCGGAGCGAATTCCAGTCCACTGTCCCGATACACACCATAAACATAACTCCCACCAGTGCGCCCATCGGTACTTCCTTCACAACCCCGCCGAGCACCAGCAGCAGAAAGGCCAGAAACACCCCTGCCGTGAAGGTGGACAAACGCCCTCTGCCTCCCGAGCTAACATTAATAACGGATTGTCCGATCATGGCACAGCCACCCATACCGCCGAAAAAACCATTTACAAAGTTGGCAATTCCTTGCCCACGGGCTTCCCGGTTTTTATTGCTTTTCGTTTCGGTCATTTCATCCAAAATACTGGCTGTCAGCAGTGATTCCAGCAGTCCCACCAGCGCCATCGTAAAGGAATATGGCAGCAAAATCCACAAGGTATGCAACGACCACTCAATCTGCGGCAAATGAAATGAAGGCAGTGAGCTGGTCAGCGTGCCGATATCGCCTACGGTTTTGACATTTAACCCGAGCGTATACGTGATGATCGTCATGATGACGATTGCCGTCAATGGAGCGGGAATGCTTTTCACAAACTTCGGCAAAATATACACAATGAGCAATGTAGCCGCCACCATCGCGTACATGATCCAATTGGCTCCGTGAAAGTGAGTGAGCTGCGCCATAAAGACGAGGATCGCCAGCGCATTCACAAACCCGGTCATAACCGGTTGGGAAATAAAGCTTATAAAGCGCCCTATTTTCAAAACACCCAGCAGCACCTGAATAATACCTGCCAAAATAGTAGCCGCAAACAGATATTCCACGCCATGATCCTTCACCAAACCGACGACCAATACCGCTACAGCCCCGGTTGCTGCCGAGATCATCGCCGGACGTCCGCCTGCAAAAGAAATAACAATTGCCATTGAGATGGAGGCGTACAGTCCGACCATCGGATTGACACCGGCAATGATCGAGAAGGCAATCGCCTCCGGGATCAGCGCCAGCGCCACGGTCATGCCCGCAAGTATATCGGCCCGGATATTACCGAACCATTGTTGTCTAAGATTCATACAGTATCTTTCCAGCCTCCTATATTAAAAGAGAACAGCGTGTTGGCTCGCAGCCCGGTGTCGTTCCGGGTCTCCGTCCAGCGGCCAATCGCATAGGCTCTCCTATGATTCAGTTCGTTTCTCTCACACGAACCCACCCGTTACATTCAGTCCATCATTATAACGTAAGGAGTTCGCAGAAACGAGTCAGGTAAGAGGCTGTTTAGAAAAAGAAAATAGGCGTTTCCTTGGAATATCGCCTGTTTTCTTCGTTTGATTCGTTTTCTTATATTTGAAATTTTCGCAATTCCTGTACAAGCTCCATTAGGGAGTCAGAGTTATCCGCTTCGGAGCTATGCTGGAGCATGCTCTCAAAGTCAGGCAATGCACGCTTCAATAAACGGTAGCTATAATCGTAATGTATCTAAAATCTTCCCGATTTAAAAATAGAATACAGTAAAAAGGCAACCATTAAGAGAGCGACGACAAAGCCAATCTCAATCGCAGGCACATTCCACAGCACAGTCGCCTGATGATTCAGCGATGAACCAATAATCAGGCCGACCATAATAATGCTGAACGCCAGCAGTACGATGCTGAACGACAGGCGATTACTGATTTGGTCCAGCCTGCGCAAGAGCATTTCCAGCTCCGGCACGGTGACCTCCAGCTTGAGCTTGCCTTTGCTGATAATCGAAGCCAGATGCCTTGCCTGCCCTGGGAGCTCCATCAGCGTCTCCACCAGTTCGGTCGCACCGCCCAGCAGCTTGCCCCGGATACGACGGCCGCTAAAGCGCTCCTTTAACAGCTTGTTGCCAAAAGGCTCCGCCAGCGCAAGAATGCTAAGATCAGGGTCGAGATGCTCAATGACCCCTTCCAGCGTCAGCAGCGACTTGCCGAGCAGCAAGACATCTGAAGGCAGTCCGATCCGGTGCCGCTGTGCTGCGCCGAACAGGTCGTTCAGGGCATCCCCGATGCTGACCTGTGAGAACGGAACGTCCGAGTAATCTTCGCGCATCTTATCCAGATCGGCACGCAGCGCGTTCATATCGGTATCTGGCTCAACCAGCCCCAGCCGTTCGATTGCCCGAACCATGGCATCGGTATTTTTGCGCATCAGCGCAATAATGAGCGAGGCCAGATGATTCTTCATCTCTTCGCTCAGCCGTCCGGTCATGCCGAAGTCCAAATAAGCAAGACTGCCATTTTTCAGGACAAGCAAATTTCCCGGATGAGGATCGGCGTGAAAAAAACCTTCAATAAATATTTGATGCAGCATACTGTTTACCAGCCGCTGCGCCAGATCTTTCAAATCATATCCACGACGTAATAGCTCTTCGCGATTGCCCAGATGGGTACCATCCAAAAACTCCATGGTTAACACACGTGAAGAGGTATGGTCCCAATATATTTTCGGAATTTGGATATGCGGGTCCTGCTCGAACTGGAGCGAGATTTTCTCCGTATTGCGGGCTTCATGGTTGTAATCCAGTTCCTGAATGAGCGATCTGCCCAGCTCCTCCACCATCTGGCTAAGCTGATAGCGTCCCACCCATTCCCAGCGTTTGACTGCTATTGCAGTCAGCTCCCGCAAAATATCCAGATCCCGACGAATGATGCGGTTCACGCCGGGGCGTTGGATTTTAATGGCGACCAGTTCTCCGCTGTGCAGCTTACCCAGATGCACCTGACCAATGGAAGCAGCAGCCAGCGGAACATCGTCAAAACGGATCATAATATCCTCCAATGACGTGTCCAGCTCCTGTTCCAAAATGCCGCGTGCTGTTTCAGCAGAAAAAGGCGGCACCTGATCCTGAAGCTTGACCAGCTCACGGATAATCGGCTCTGGCAACAGGTCTGCGCGCGTGCTTGCCAACTGTCCAAGCTTAATAAACGCAGGCCCCAGATCCTCCAGCACCAGCCGAATCCGTTCGCCCAGCGTTTTGGACTCTGGCGTTTCTCTCATCAGCCACTTACGGGGCAGCGATAATAGCTGGAACAGGCCCATTTCCTCCACCATATAGCCAAAGCCATGACGCACCAACGCCATGGCAATTTCCCGGTAACGACCGGCGTGCTTTATACGAACCGCCATTTTAATCCAGTTGGTTCCCTTCTTCAGCATCGCTCGAACCCGTAAGCGCCGCCTTTTCTTTTTCCAGCTCCGCTACCTGTTTTTCCAGGGATGCCACACGTTGCTCCAAACTTGCGACATCATTTTCAGTAGGTACGTCCAGCTCCTGCAAAATGCGGCTGACCTGCTCGCGGATCACCGTTTTGAATTGTCCCTGTTCCTCTGCGCCTCGTTCGATCAGACGATCAACCAGCGCTTTGGATTCCGATGGTGCAAGTTCTCCCCGGTTTACAAGATCCTCGACGGCTTTTTCCACCTTTTCTTTGCTGACAATGGTGAGGCCCCATCCCAATGAGATGGCTTTTTTGAACAAATCGCTCATGATATATCCTCCCCTACCTGTGATTTCCTATAGTATAACCCGAAAAGGGGAACCGCATAAAGTCCGCAGCTCCCCTTCCCTAATTTGACGTCATCAGTTATGCTAGCCTGGCAAGCGTCCGGCCCACTTGGCAGCCTGAAGAATCAACTTTCGATACCCTTCATGCTGGAAGCTTGGCTGATTGTGTCCAGGCATCAAGTAGACAACCCGGCCCAAGCCATAGGACAACGACCACGCTGCTGGCCACCATTGGCCCTCGTGTTCGTATTCCATCAACAGTGTTTTTTCAGTAAACGGATCAAAATCAAACCGATACGGCTCCTCCTCAATCTCAAACGGTTCAATCCCCTCCATAATCGGGTGGTCCGGCTCCGTCACCTTGAAGGACAACTGACCCGCAGCAGGATGCCGCAAAAAACGCGCCCCCATGAGCTGTGCAATTTCATATCGGCCTTGCAACGTAATTCCGTTATGCAGCACGAGCAGCCCACCCCCGCCACTGACGTAGGACAGCAACCCTGCTGTTTGTTGGGGAGACAGAACCTCCTTGCGGCTATCGCAGTAAGAGATGCACAAATCAAAAGAGGCCAGGTTTTCCTTGAGCAGCATTTTACGATTTTCGCTGCATTGTACCGTCATCCAATCCTGTAAAATATGGCTAATCTCTCCGTCCACCCCTTGTAGCGGGTGAAACTCCGGATACGTATAATCTCCTAACAACAATGCTTTTCTTCTTTCCATGATGAATCCTCCTTGCCTAATCTGTATATAAGGACTTTAAAGGCGATGTCCCGTGTCATTTTTTCTTAATTTGTGTGGTTTCTGGGCTCAAAAATTCCAACTAGCCCTCACCCGTTGCGCATAACACCGCCATCATCATCCGAGCTACGGCATATATAAATAATTCTACAAACGGGCTATTAAATCCTTTAGCAGAAGATTATAGCATATATATTCGATCGGAATAAACATATCCAAAAATTTATATGCGTGAACACTGGCGAATTCATCGGTTTATGGTATACTCGTAAGAAAAAAAGCGTGTTCATGTGTTTTCTAAAAAAGGCTGGATCGCTTTTTAGTAAGAAGTTTATGCTTGCGGTTATAGAATTGTTAAGCTCTTCTTAAAACTTATACATTCTATGAATCTTAAAAACCGGGGAGGTTGCATGAATGAAGAGGACTGGAATGACCCGGCCTTTGGACAGCTTGGGACGAATTGTGCTTCCTAAAGAGTTGCGCATGACGATGGAGATTGACATCGGCGATCCATTAGAGTTTTTTATCGAAGACCAGACACTCATGCTCCGTAAGTACAAATCAACCAATTGCATATTTTGCGGTGCGGTCGATACAAACACTTATTTTAAAGACCAGTTTATATGCGACGAATGTGCAGCAGCGATGAAAACGGAAGATTTGCTTCCGGTCACGGTGGCAGAAACCAATTTGGCCCCAATCAAGCAAAATATGCATATGAAAAAGATTTATCAGCGTACAGATGTTATTCTGGAAAAAATGCGAGAGCTTATGGAAGAGCATCCAGCATCCTCACAAAAACAACTTGCTTCTATGCTAGGCGTGAGTCAGGGAAGGATTTCCCAGTTGAAGAAGCTCATGTGAGCGAATCACCATAAAGTAATGAATACGCTTCCATGTCATGTAAGGTTGATTCTTGTCTAAGTTTAGAAAGGCTGGACCCTTGTCAGCAAGGGTCCAGCCTTTTTTGCGTACCTATGAAGTTGTTCTTCTATCCTGTTAGGAACTACAGTTGCGATGGTTGCCAGATGGCAGATTACTGACCGTATGCCCTACACTTTTCCACCCAGCGTGCTGCCGCCTTGGGAAGAGAGGCAAGGTGAATATGCGTGTAGGCTGCCAACAGGTTACCCTTCGCATAGCCTTCGCTCTGGAGCCCGCGCATCCCCTTGGTTTGATAGGCATAAGGGTACGGGCAGACCGATTCATCATAGGCCATCACGGAATAATGAAACTCATGTCCCCGAATGTTCTCACCGGCTTCCAGCAGCAAACAATCCTGTAATGCAGTTGCTTCCCGATATCCGAGCGCGGCCCGCTTTTCCTGCATTCGCACATCGGACGGTATTACCCCCGCCATGACATGTACGGTACCGGAACGATCTGTAAGCGTGCGCGCCAGTACCATGTAACCACCACATTCGGCGAATACAGGCATATCCCGGCTCACCGCGTTGCGGATATCTTCCAAAAAGCCCGTATTCGCAGCGATATCTGCAGCGAACTCTTCAGGGAAACCACCGCCCAGGTATAGGCCGCTTGCCTGCTCAGGTACACGTTCTCCCGCCAGCGGACTGAAAAAGGAAAGTACCGCTCCCGACTGACGCAGCAAATCCAAATTTTCCGGGTAGTAAAAGTTGAACGCCGCATCTCTGGCAACGGCAATGATCGGACGTTCTCCAATGTCAGCTTGTGTCTCCGACGAAAGCCGATCCGAGGCAAATAGCTGCTGCGCTGGCAAAGACAACGGCGGAGCCGAGTCCGCCAGTGCCCGCAGCGCGGCCAAATCCGTGCCTGTGCGGATTAGCTCTGCTGCCCGTTGAAAAAGCGGCTCCAGCTCGCCGCGCTCGACAGCCGGGACCAAGCCCAGATGACGCTCGGGGATGTCCAGCCCATCGTCGCGTTGGAGCCAGCCAAGCACGGGGAGACCACACTCCTGCTCGATTGCCTTTTTGACGATGCCGTAATGCCCTTGGCTTCCGCAGCGGTTCACGATCACACCCGCAATGCGCAGCTTCGGCTCCAGACGCTGGAAGCCAAGTACAATAGCGGCTGCGCTTCGTGCCATACTGCGTACGTCAACGACCAGCAGCACAGGGCTATCCGTCAGCATGGCGATTTCGGCGGTGGACCCGGTGTTGCTGAGCGGGTCCTTGCCGTCATACAGCCCCATGACGCCTTCGATCACGGAAATATCCGCACCCTCGGAGGCGCGGATAAAGGTTTCACGCACCGTGTCCGGCGAGGTCATCCATGAGTCGAGATTACGCGAAGGCGTTCCGGTCGCGGCGGTATGATAGGTCGGATCAATATAATCCGGCCCGCACTTAAAGCCCTGCACCCGCAGGCCGCTATCGGCAAAAGCTTTCATCAGCCCAAGGGTAACGGTCGTCTTGCCCGCGCCGCTGCCTGTTCCAGCCACGACGATACGGCTTCTCCGCGCGCCAGCGGCTTGATCCGTCTGCACATCCTGCTTATTGCGGTCAGTCATAAGATACCCGTGCTACGGAAATGGTCATGTTACCGCTTTTCTTCTTCTCCAGCAGCCAATGATCTGCACCGGAAGACAAGAGAGCTGAAGGCTCACTAACGCCATACGCTCCTGTGTACTTGAAGACCGTTTCCGATGGATCGGGAAGCTTCACAGTGTTTAGCTCTGATGGCGTGTACGTCACCAGCTCCCAGCCGTATTTGGCGCAAAGGGCAAGCAAGCCCTCTTCATCCTTTTTCAGATCAATGGTCGCAATATTGCGGACGCTTTTCACAGACAAGCGAAGCTCATTCAAGGTGTCCAGCACGCCAGCCTCCAGCTCCTCCACAGCAGTCCCCCGATTACAGCCGATGCCGAGCACCAGACTTTTCGGACGATACAGCACGCCATTAGCCAGAAACCGTTCCTCTTCCTCAGTCTCCAGCAGACGGTCGCTAACGACCAATGCGGCATTGAACGGCTCTTGTGAAGCTTCTGCCATCGAACCATATACCTTGATATGGGCAGGCACAGGCTTGTCATAACGCCACCAGTTCCGTTCGCCTGTCTCTTGCACGAGCGCCACAGGCTCCTCATTCACAACAGCCGCACTCACCGGAGTTGCCTTGTCGAAGCTGTCGACCACCCAACCCAATTCCCGACCGAACATGTCCACCGGAATCGTGCCCTGCACATCCGATGCAGTCGTAATTACCGGGCGTGCGCCGAGTACAGAAGCCACATGACGGGTCAGTTCATTGGCACCGCCCAAATGCCCCGACAGTACGCTAATGACATGCTCCCCACGATCATCAATCACAACCACCGCCGGGTCTACCTTTTTATCCACCAAAATCGGCGCAATCATACGGACGACCGCACCGAGGGAAATAAATAAAATAATACCGTTATATTGCTTAAATAAATCCGGCAAAATCAGCTTAACCGAGCCTTCAAACAATTGAATGCCGCGCTCCTGCTCGTCGCCGCGCTCAAACTTGGACATGTAATACACATCCGTTCCCGGAAAGCTGGCTCCTAAATTACGAACCATCTCTACTCCGTGCTTCGTGATCGCCACAGCGGCAAATGGATTACTCACCAGGCTTCACTCCCTTCCGGTAGCCGTGGGTGAACGACTTATCATACAGCTTGGAACGATGCGCGTCCTTGTCCACCAGCCCCGGATCGAGCGCCCAGCCTGCCAAAATCATGGCATGCATCGTAATTCCCGCTGCGCGCAGATCGGCAGGCAACTGAGCAAGCGTCGTGCGCACGATCTTTTGGTCCGGCCAGGTTGCACGTTGTACAACCGCTACAGGTGTGTCCTCGCTCCAGCCAGCCGCCAGAAACTCGACAACGACCTTCTTCGCCAACGTTGCACTAAGGAACAACGCCACTGTACAGTGATGGGATGCCAAGTCGCGCAGCTTTTCCCGATCCGGTACAGGTGTGCGGCCTTCGGCACGCGTCAGGATGACGGTCTGCGTCAGGTCAGGCACAGTCAGCTCTGCGCCAAGCACGGCAGCAGAAGCGAAGACTGAGCTGACACCCGGCACGATTTCGTAAGCAACTCCGCGCTGCTTCAGCAGCACCATTTGTTCCAAAATCGCGCCGTACACTGCCGGGTCCCCCGTATGTACACGAGCTACACTGCGTCCAGCCTGCACAGCTTCGCTCATAATTTCGACCTGCCGCTCCAGATCCATGCCTGAGCTTTGCAGTACCTGCGCCGCCGGCTTGGCCGTGGCAATCAGCTCGTCGTTCACAAGTGAATCCGTATACAGAACCACATCTGCTGTACGTAAAATTCTTGAGCCCTTGACGGTAATCAGCTCGGGATCGCCGGGCCCCGCTCCTACGATATATACTTTCGGCTCCAAATTCATTTGCTCACCACCATCAGACTCAAATATTCAAGCTCCTGTCCGCGCAGCTCACGTGCGTTACGCCATACCATTTCATAAGGAGAAGTGACCTTGGTAATGACAGACGCACGATCCCCCAGATTCAGTTCATCCAGCACATCCAAAATCAGATCCAGCACCTTGGCAACCTTGATGAACACGACCGTATCGTGATTTTCAATCGCCCGCTTCATCGCTTCTTTATCATGGGTAGCGGGAATAATACCGACCTGCTGATCTCCGTCTGCCAAAGGCAACTCCAGCGCCGCCGCTGCTCCCAACACGGAAGAAATGCCTGGAATGGATACAATCGGCACCTCGGGATGAAGCTCCTTCATGAGACGCGCCAAGTGAATAAAAGTACTGTACAAATTCGGGTCCCCCTCGGTGACAAAGGCTACATCCTTGCCTTGACTCAGAGCCTCCCAGCAGGCAACCACCGTTTTGTTCCACTCCCGTTCCAGTACAACCGGGTCCTTGGTCATCGGGAAAATGAGCCCCAGCATTTCTTTTTCCTCCGGGTTTACGTACAGCTCCACGATTTCATGGGCATACGATTTGCCTCCCCGACGTTTCTTCGGATAAGCCACAACTGCGCATTCTTGAAGCATGCGGTACGCCTTGACCGTAATCAGCTCGGGATCACCCGGCCCCACGCCTACGCCGTAAAGTGTTCCTGTTGCCGCCGTATTCATGCTGTCTCTCCCCCTCTTGATCTACCAAATTACTCCCCTGCTGCCTCGTCAGTCGCTTCCACCGACGGCCGCCCTGTAATAACATATATCGGATTTAGTCCATCAAAACGCGTCATATTCAAAATCGGCTTGCTACGCGCTGTTTGCAGTAACGTCACCGAGGTTTCCAGCCCCGCTTCTTGCATCGCCTTCATGCCGTCATGCAGCGTCTCAATCGTTGCGGCATTCACTACAATTCGTCCATCCGTACGCAGACGGGAAGCGCACAGCCGAATCAGCTCCGCCAGCTCTCCCCCGCTCCCGCCGATAAACACCGCATCCGGGTCTGGCAGCTCTTCCAGTCCGGCAGGCGCTTTGGCGTGAATGACCGGAAAATCGGTGCGGAATTTGATCTTGTTCGCTTCCACATTGGCAAGATCGCCTTCATTCTTCTCAATGGCAAATACTTGCCCGTACTTCGCCAGCCGTGCACACTCCACAGCTACAGAGCCGGACCCTGCGCCAATGTCCCATACGATGCTTCGCTCTGTCAGACGCAGCTCGGACAGGCTGAACACGCGCACTTCACGCTTCGTAATCAGCCCTTTTTCCGGCTTGCGCTGGTGAAATTCCGCATCCTCAAAACCAAATCCCCGACGAATCGCAAGCACGTCCGCACCCTTACGGCGGCGCAAAATAACCACATTCAGTGGTTGGAACGTTCCCTGCGCCATCTCTTCCAGCGTATAATGCCGATACGTCTCATCCGGTCCGCCCAAATGCTCGCCAACAAAGGCATCATATTCCGTCATGCCGTAATGCAGCAGATAGGCAGCGACTGCGGCGGGATGATTCCGGTCGTCCGTCAGCAGCGCGACCTTGTGCTGTCCGTCGATCCGCTGTGCCAGTCCGGTTATCGGACGGCCATGTATGCTTTCCAGCACCGCATCCTGCCAGCTCTCTCCCAGACGTGCAAATGCCAACTGAACCGAGCTGAGATGCGGCAAAATATCCAGATGCTCAGCCCCCA
Source organism: Paenibacillus sp. FSL R10-2782 (assembly GCF_038592985.1). Taxonomy (NCBI): domain Bacteria; kingdom Bacillati; phylum Bacillota; class Bacilli; order Caryophanales; family Paenibacillaceae; genus Paenibacillus; species Paenibacillus sp. FSL R10-2782. The sequence continues at coordinate 5,134,667 of NZ_CP151951.1, forward strand.
GCTTGGCGGACAAATACCCTGCGATGCCAAAAAAAAGCGGATCGCCTGACGCAAGCACGACAATATCCTTGTCCTCACGCAAACGTCCCAATTCTTCCACCACGGCGGAAAAGCCGCTCTTTAATGTCCGTTTTTCCCCTGCGGCTGTCTTGAAAAAGGCCAGTTGGCGCTCTCCGCCAACCAGCACGTCCGCACGCTCGATTCGCTCCAGCGTCTCCTGCGACAGACCTGCCGCTCCATTTTCACCGATACCAATGACACGGATCACTCTACTCACCGACTCTCGCCCTCCCCAGCACATTCCCTTTCATCGTTACCAGTACCATTTCTACGACGATTCCACCATCTGCATGCTCCAGACAATGCTGACATCCATAGGTGCACAGCTTTTCAAAAAAGCTCAGCGCATTCGCCTCGGTCATCATATCCGCCACCTGAGTAGCTGTATTTGCCTCGGCCACCGCTGCTGCAAGCGACTCGTCCACACCCGCTTCACGCGCGACCTCCGCCAAAAAGCCAAAATCCACCGGGGCGCTCTTGGAATGAACCATCATGACACCTTGAGCGACCTTCGACAGCTTGCCGGGCATACCGACGAGAATAATTTTCTTCATGCCTAACCGTTTTCCGTGCTTGATCGCAAAGCCGACAAAATCGCCCATCTGAATAAAGGCTTCTTCCGTGAGCTGATCGTACATTTGCATTGCATATTTTTCACTGCTGCCGCCTGTGGTTAGGACAATTTCCTTGCAATCCATCGCTTGCGCAACCGATATGGCCTGCACGACACTGGCTTTATAAGCTGATGTGGAAAATGGAACCACCACACCTCGCGTACCCAGTATGGAGATACCCCCAAGAATACCAAGCCGCCCATTCAGCGTCTTCTTGGCGATTTCTTCGCCGTCCGGCACGCTGATAACGACACGGACACCTTTGGCCGATCCATGCTCCTCAAGCACGCCTGTGACGACCTCCGTAATCATTCGACGCGGCACAGGATTGATCGCTGCTTCGCCGACAGGCACAGGCAGACCGGGCTTCGTCACCCGGCCCACGCCGATGCCGCCGTCGAGTTCAATGCCCGGCTCCTCCCGCCAACTGACGGACGCGATAATTCTCGCCTGATGCGTCGCATCCGGGTCATCGCCGCCGTCCTTGATCGTCGTGCAGGAAGCTTCGTCCGCGTTCAGCACCGGCTCGATCAGTTCGAACGCATGATCGAAGCCCGCTGGCAGCGATATGACCGCTTCCTTCGGCGGAATGCCCGTGATGAGCAGTTGCACCGCTCCCTTGGCAACCGCAGCCGCGCAGGCTCCAGTTGTAAAGCCTGACCGCATCGGCTTGTCCGGCGCGGGAGCTTCACCGCTTTTCATCCGTTTGGGCCTGTCGGCGGACGCCGCTTCCTTTTCCATACCCATTCCTCCTTAACCTCTCATGCTGTTCATGTTCCAATTCATTTCATGATACAGCAAACGGGCAACCGCATCTAGCGGACAGCCATTAAGGAGATTGCATTCAATGCCGCCACGACAATCGTACTGCCGCCCTTGCGCCCAATGTTCGTAATGAACGGAATATCCAGCTTGCGAAGCTCGTCCTTCGATTCTGCCGCCGATACGAAGCCGACTGGCATCCCGATAATCAGGCCGGGCTTGGCCGCTCCTTCTTTCACCAGACGAATCAGCTCCAGCAGGGCTGTCGGCGCATTTCCAATCGCATAAATACCGCCTTCGCCTGCCTGAATCGCTTTGCGCATCGAAATAATGGCGCGAGTCGTATTCAGCCTTTTCGCTTCCTCCATCACGTCCGGGTCCGAAATGTACACATGCACATCTCCGCCAAACTGACGGATACGATCCTTGCTCAGACCCGCCTGTATCATTTGCACGTCCGCAACGACCTGCTGCCCTGCGCGAATGGCTGCAACCCCCGCATCAATCGCTTTCGGATGAAACACCATGCTGCGGCCCAGCTCAAAATCAGCAGACGCGTGAATAACGCGCTGTACCACTGGATATTGCGCTTCTGTAAAAGGATGCTCTCCCAGCTCCTCGGTGATCATCTCGAAGCTTTTACCCTCAATCTCCTGCGGCTGCACCGTTAACGGTTTAAAATCTGTTTTAAAATCCATCGTTTCGACCACTCCTTTAGGGAAAATTAGTTTTGAACATTCAAAGTTACCGACTGTGCCACCACACAGTGGGATGGTACTTCCCATCGCCACCGCTGCGCTTGCACAACACCATTCAGACTACTCCGTTTTGATGTGAATTTTTAAAATTCAGCTTATATACGTATTTTAAGATGACTATATTTTAAATACACGCCAGAAAAAGCTCTGTATTTATCGGATTGACTAGGCTGTTAATTACCCGATCGACCAGATTCACAGGGTCATCTTTTAGATCGAAGGGGCCACTTTGGTTGTACGCAGTGCGTCGATCACTCCGTTGAAATGATCAAATACGGTGCCAAATTCCACTTCTGGTCTGGAAATCAAAATCACATGAATGCCCAGCTCCAGCGCAGATTGAACCTTTTCATCCACCGCTCCCGTGCGTCCGCTTTCCTTGGTCACCATCACTGTCGTGCTGAAGTGCTTGTACAATGCTTCGTTCATCTCGCGGGAAAAAGGTCCCTGCATGGCGATAATATTTTTTTGCTCCATGCCTAGCTCGCCGCATTTCTCCATATTGTCCAGACGTGGGAGCATACGTGCAACCAAACGAATCTCCGGGTCTTCGAGCAAATGCTTGGTGAACGTGCCGAGCGTCTTGCTGCCTGTGGTAAGCATGATAGAGCCTTTAAGCTGCTTCGCTTCCAATGCGGCTTCCTCATAGGAGGGTACGATGTGAAGCAACGGATGATTGTCATACACCAGCCCTGCCCGCTCATAGCGAACATAAGGAACCCCGGACTCGCGTGCGGCTGTCATGGCATTCGCATGAGCTTCTTCTGCAAAAGGATGACTGGCATCAACGATAGCCTGTACTCCCTGTTCCCGAACCACTGCTGCCATTTCATCGGCTGTCATTCGGCCTGTGCGTACGTCCAGACCTACTTCGGACAAGCTGTTTGCCGCGCTCTCTGTTACGACGGAGGCCAATACTTTGAAACCATTGTCCCGGATTTGCAGCGCCAATTCCCGAGCATCGCTCGTTCCACATAGCATGAAAATCATGAGCCACTCACCTGCCCGCTACCTGAAATCCCGTTTCCGTTCACAACAGACGGCGTATGTGCATGATCGTGGTGATGTTCATGATCATGGTCATCATGGCTGTGTGCATGTACATGCTCATGCTTGTGGTCATGGTCGTGGTCGTGGTCGTGGTCATTCTCATGCTCGTGCTTGTGATCATGCAAGTGATCCTCATGATGATGCTCGTGTCCATGTGCATGGTGGTCATGGTCGTGATGATCATGATGGTGATCATGATGGTGATCATGATGGTGATCATGATGGTGATCATGATGGTGATCGTGATGATCGTGGTTATGTCCGTGATCATGGTCGTGGTGATGATGGTGATGCTCCTGCGCCTCCAGACGGAACTGGCAGTTATCGCAATTGGCCATAACCTTGCCGACTAAACCTTCATTGGCACGCTCCAGCACAAGCTCAACCAATTGCGGATGGAAACCAAAGTACCCTCCAATTTCCACTTGCAAATCAGGATGGGCCTCGGCAAATTCCTCTGTCATTTCTCCAATGCGCTTAATCAGCACACCTGTGAACAGAAAGTATGGAAGCACGATGATTTTTTTGGCCCCCAGGCGCAGGCAGCGTTCCAAGCCATCTGGAAAAGAAGGCTGAGTCACACCGATAAAGCTGCTCTCCACCCACGTATACGGAAGTTTTTCCCACAGCATACGGGTAATTTTGAAAAAGTCGCTGTTCGCATCCGGATCGCTGCTTCCGCGTCCCAGCACCAGCACAGCCGTTTCTTCGTCCGTCACCTCGGCAGAAGACTGCGCATCGCTATCCATACCCGCTGGAACCGCAACCGGACGGGCCTCTTTCAAGCGGCTTTGCAGAATGCTGACAATTTTTTCGTGAACGCCAATCGGACGTCCATATACAAATTCAACCTGAGGATACTTAGCCTTCGCACGATCAATCGCCATCGGAATATCAATTTTGGCATGTCCCGCTGCGAACAAAATAATCGGAACAAGCACGACCCGCGTCGCCCCTCGCTCCACACATGTCTGCACACCTTCAGCAATGCTGGGCCGTGTCAGCTCCAAAAAACAGGTTTCCACACACATATCCGGCACCCGATCTGCCACCGCCTGTGCAAATTCCAGCAACTCCCGGTTTCCCTCCGGATCCCGACTCCCATGTCCAACCAACAATATTGCATTCACTGCTATATTTTCCTCCTCATAAATAGGTATAATATACCAATAAAACCTATTTTATCTATATGCATGCATCTATAAAAACAGGCTTTCTAGCCTATTAATCACCGCAGATGGCATTCACTTCTACTGTTGCAGGTGCATCTTCATGCCGAAAACCTGCCACAACGCCCACACGTTTGAAAAATTTATGAAAACGCTCGTTTGGATGCCCTTTTTCCTTATATTCAGCAATGACATGCTCAACGATATCCGTAATCTGATCCCCCGGAATGCCCTCTGCCACAGGTTGTGCAGCATGAGCGTTACGGCCAAATTTTTTGCCGCCTAGAAACAAATCGTATCCTCCCTTGCGGTACACAATCCCGATATCTTCCAGCACCGCTCCATAGCAGGCCATACCGCAGCCGTTCAAAGCAATGCTCGTTTCCTTAGGTGCCTGCAATCCGCCCAGTACAACCTGTAGATGCTCCGCCACAGGCACAGCGTCATCCTTCTCCATATTGCAGAAGTCGCACGCCTTCACCTTAAACACATCGCCTATCGGCATCACGATGAATCGTTCATCCCGTAGCCGCCCTACCAGCTCCTCCGGGTCCGCGCACGGCACGCGCAGCACGATCTGGTGATCCGGCGTATACTCCAGCTCGCCTTCATCACCCGCTACCTCCGCGAGCAGCGCCATCTGGCGAGCGGTGAACTTCTTGTTTCCCACGCCGGGGGAAACGCCCACCTCAAACAGCGCAGGCTTGCCAAAGCTGCCTATCGCTGTCCCGGCCGTAGCTGCCGTTCCGGCGGCGCTCACGGCGGGCGCTTGCCCGTTCCAGCGCGCGCTGGCTTCGCCCGGCAGCTTGCCGCCCGCAGCGAGGCGGCTCAGCGCCTCCGCTGCCAGCGATGCCGGGGCCGCACCGGCTTGCGCCGCAGGCGCGGCCTGCACGGCAGCCACCGCTTGCGGGCGTGCCTGCGTTGCCACCGCAGCAGCACCGCTCGCGGAAGGCGCGGTCCCGCCAGCTCCCGCAGGGGCTGGTACTGCGGGAGCTGCGCCTGCCTGCGACGCATTAAGCGCGCGATCCTCTTGCGCGCCCAGCGACCACGGCTCCGCTTCCGTACGGAGCCGCTGATGCGGCTTGAGCGCCTGCTCGGACGCATCCAGCGTATACTTGCGCTGATACCCGCGCGGCGTCACGATCAGACCGTCATACACCATCGTCGAGGAATTACCGATGATGACGGTCGTCAGCATACCGATATCATGGTTCAGCATGTCCTCCAGCGTCGTCACTACGACTTGCTGACGGTCACGATAAGCACTCTTGACCAGCCCTACCGGAGTCTGTGGATCACGGTAGCGCAGCAAAATGGACTGCGTCTCAACTATCTGGCGTGTACGCCGACCACTGCGCGGATTGTACAGTGCAATGACAAAATCCGCCGAAGCTGCCGCTTCTACACGTTTCACAATCGTTTCCCAAGGGGTTAAATGGTCACTCAGACTGATCGTGCATGCATCATGCATGACGGGCGCACCCAACAGCGAAGCACAGGACTGAATCGCCGATATTCCCGGCACGACTTCTACCTCAACCCCGTCCTCACGACGCCAGCCCTTTTGCATCAGCACTTCGTACACTAGCCCGGCCATGCCATATACGCCTGCGTCTCCACTGGAAATGACGGCTACCTTCTTGCCCATCTCCGCCTGTCGAACCGCCTCCTGCGCACGGCTCACTTCCTCTGTCATGCCTGTGCGCACAATCTCCTGTCCGTTCAACAACGGACGGATCAGGTCCACATAGGTGTTGTAGCCGATAATGACCTCACTCTCGGCCAGCGCGTCCAGCGCTCGTTTTGTGATATGTTCCATATCCCCCGGTCCGAATCCAATCACGAGCAATTTTCCTAATGGGCTCATCGTTATCCTCCTTCTTAAATCTAGGCTATGTTTTCCACGCTTCTATCTATTTCACTTATATATGGACATCCTGTAACTCAAAAAAACCCATCCTGCCCGGATGGGTTTCCTATGTACGCATCGTATTATCAGACAACACAACATAAGAAGACACTTCTTGTCTTCCGCCATCATGCCGCTGCTTTCCATCTGCCTGTTCACGCTTGAAACGCTTCTGCACGTTCAGCTCCACGCAAACCTGTAACCAACATGGAAAAAGCAGCGTGCGCCTGATTTCCTGATTTCGTACACCCATCCTCTCCGCGAAGGTTAACGGTGCATACAGATCAAGGTAGGTCTCCTGGCTCGGCATCAACAGATTTTTTCGTCTTCCCCGGTTTCTCACGAGTGACATCTGAAAAAATCCTCTTCCTTACAGTGGCGGGACCGCTCGGGACTTGCACCCGATTCCCTGTTACCCTTCGCTATCACAAAGGCACCTTGTCTGTTCGCTATTTGATTATGGGTCTTATCATAACCTTGGCTCAATCAGTTGCGCAAGCATGAAAAACGCTTTATTTCAAGTTCTCCGCCTTATTTTTTAGCATATGCAACAATTCGTCCGGGTCCGCAGAGATACTCAGCAGCGTTGGATGGTCAACTCCGGTAAAGCCCTCCTGCACACTATGACGCACCATTTCCGCCAACGGGTCAAAATATCCGTTCACATTCAGCAGCCCGATAGGCTTGCGATGAATGCCGATTTGCGCCCAGCACAGTGCCTCAAATAGCTCCTCAAAGGTTCCCAATCCGCCTGGAAGGGCAATAAATGCGTCAGCCTTTTCGCTCATCACCGCTTTGCGTTCATGCATGCTCGCCACCTCAATAAATTCAGTAACTCCCCGGTGAATAATCTCTGCATCGAATAACAGGGTCGGCATAATCCCGGTGACCTGACCGCCCCCTGCCAGCATCGCATCCGCGACCTCGCCCATCAGCCCCTTGCTGGAGCCTCCATAGATTAAACGGACATGGTGTCTCACCATAGCCTCTCCAAGCTTACCTGCCTCCTGAAGATATACCGATGAATGTCCGGGTCTGGACCCGGCAAAGACACAAATGGAATTCATAACGTCTCAGCTCCTGTTCTGGTATCCGCATCGAGGCTTTTTCATTATATTAAATAAATATTTTCGCTATAACAAAAACTTCTGTCGATGCATATCCAACAAAAAAAGATAAAGACCTTGTAGGCCCTTATCTTCATTTTACCCTTTATCGCAAGGATATGGGTTAGTTTTCAGTTCACAACTTCCAGGCCGCAGCCGTGCGCCGAAGCGCTATGCTCAAAATATCTTCCCAGCTCCACCATCATGGCGCCCATACGTTCCTCCACTGGAAAGACAATCCGTTCAATCCCTTCCTCCAAAATGGACTGCGCCGTCACCTTGCCTACCGACACAGCGATCACATCCTGGCGAAAAGCTTCCAGCACGTCTTCCATCTGCTTCTGTTCCCTCGCATATTGAGCCAAAAAGCGGATTTGCGGACCGCTGGTGAACGTAACTGCATCCACATCGCGGTTCAGGATATCCTGCAGCAATGCTTGCAAATTTGCTGCCTCCGGCGGAATATGCTTATAGGGAAGCACCTGCCGGGTAACTGCGCCTTGCTCGTCCAGCCACTTCACCAGCCGGGGAGCCGGATCACCATGTAGCTGCAACAGCACTTCCTTCCCCTTCAGATCATACGGGGCAAATGCCTGCGTCAACCCGATCAAGCTTCCGTCCTCGTCCCGTACAACTGGCGTAAAGCCACGCTTTTTGAGTCCATTGACCGTTTTGTAGCCCCGTGCTGCAATGTTCGAGGAATGTAATAGCTCCATAATCTGTTCTGCTACTTCCATATCCTCCGCCATATCGAATAGCGCGTCCAGCCCCATGCCTGTCGTGAAAATGTTCCAGTCCGGCGGCTGCTTCACCCACGATACAATAGCGTTACGCAGCTCGATATCGTCCAGAAAAACCGTGCCCTGGGCTGGACGCAGCACCGGCTCGCCCCCCATTTTTGTAACCAGCAGCGCCATTTCGTCTGCTTTACGAGGGCCGGCAAGGGCGACTCGCTTGCCTGCCATGCGTTGGGCCATCTTGTTCCCCCCCCTTGTAGAAGTCGTACTCCTTTCTACCAAGTATACAATCAAGGGACTAAAAGACAAATAAGAATTACTTTTCCGATGAATATAGTGAGCTTATAAATCGACTTGCCTTGACTTACTTTCCCTCTGGTTTTCCTGCTGACTCGTGCTATCCTGTTTCTCTTCCGATGGCTTAGGATCGCCGCTATCTTTTTTAGGCTTGGGTCGGAGTAGCAGCCATAGCACCAAGGGCATGAAAACAAAGAAAACGATCATCACCACGGTCCACTCCCGGCTGAAATCATAAATTTGGATGATATTAGAAAACAGCATAAAGGAACAGACGTAACCCAACAGACCGACAGGCCATACAATTAAACTCCCCCAGGCAGGAGCAAACATACGCTTTACAGTCAAACTGATAACGTACAGATCGAACCCCATCTTTGTAAGCAGGGTTGGCACGGTAAGAGCGACTATAAACAAATCAAACCGATCGAGAAAGTCCGTTATCCGCAACTGACGCGCCAGTTCATAAGATGGATAAAGCAGCCTTGACATGATAGGAACACCAATAACCAACTCCTCTAGCAGCACCAGCATGATCATAAAAGCGGTTCCGATACAATGTCCAAGCCACACACTGCGGCCATTAAAGCTCCGTCCAGAAATCGCCAAGGGCAGCAGCAAGATATCTGCCATATAACCAAGCATACGCCAGCTACCCTGGATAACTCCCCCTATATTCGGGTGCAACAGCGGTCTCATTACAGAAAAATCCATATTATTCCCGAAAAAAAGCGGCATGGTCAGCAACGTCAAAAGCAACCACGGTACAAAAAGCTCCGCCATGTTCACTATGGTATTGATCCCCCCTTTAGCCATAAACGTCAAGGTCAGCAGCAAAATAAGGGATACGACGACAATCGGAGTTATCGGCAAAAGAACGATCTCTACAAAATCAGTCATAATTCTCAAATCCCTCGCAAAAAGGATTAGGAATAAAATAAGATAAGCCACAAGCAGCATACGCCCCAGCACGGGATGGGAGCTGACTATGGTCTGCAGCAGGTCCTGATCGGGAAAACGCTGCTTAAGCCTCAGCATCGCCCAGATCGGCAAGCATATTACGATGGCCGCTATCGCACAGGTCCAATAGGCATGCTGATGTGCGTAATCTGCTGCCTGCGCCGGAGCATGTACAAGGGTAATACTGATCTCCATCAGCACACCAAGCATTATGATTTGTCTGGTTGTGAATTGCTTCATGCAGGTACATCCTCCTTTTGCCCGCAAGCACTCATTACATACGCCACAATACAGCCCGCATGTACATATTAATGAACCGGATCATTTCCAAGTCTTGCTTTATTCTCCATTCCCTGCTCCTTACCTTTATTGTTGGGCCGTAGCAGCAGGCATAGCACCAAGGGCATAATGATAAAGAACATAATCATCACCATCGTCCACTCCCGGCTGAAATCATAAATTTGAATACTGTTTGAAAAAATAATAAAGGAGCTGACATATCCCAGCAAACCCACAGGCCAAACCATCAAAGCACCCTGTACATGAGGAAATAAGCGTTTAATTGCCATGCTGAGAACATACAAATCCATTGCTAATTTAATCAGCGAGGCAGGTATCATTAATCCCCCTACAAAAATATCAAACCGATCAAGAAAATCTGTTAAATACAGCTGACGTGCAAGCTCATAGGAGGGATAAAATAATCGCATCAGAATCGGAACACCTATGACAACCTGCATGAGCGTAACCATCAGAATCATGAAGGCAGTCCCTATCAAATGCCCCCACCATGCACCAGAAGGGCGATAGTTTTTCCCTTGAAGTACAAAAGGGATCATCAGAATGTCCGCCATATAAGAAAACATATACCAGCCCCCTTTCATGATTCCGGTCATGTTCGGATGCAAGAACGGTCTGAGCTCTGAAAATTCCATATTGTTGCCAAAGAAAAACGGCATCGTCAGCAGTGTCAATATGGATATCGGCATAAAAGTCTCACTCAGGTTCATGATGGTGTTAATACCACCCTTGGCCATAAAAACAATACTTAACATCACGATCAGTGAAATTATAAAAAAGGGTGTTAGCTGTAATAAGATTGTCTTCGTCAAGTCAGTAATAATCCACAAGTCTCGGCTAAACAAGATCAAAAAGAGGACGAAGTAGGTTAGCAGCAGCATTCGCCCTATCAATGGGTTAGAGCTAACCATGGTCTGAAACAGATCTTGATTGGGAAACCGCTGCCCCAGCTTCAAATATGCCCATATGGGCAGGCATAACACGATGGCTGCAACTATACAGGTACAATAGGCATGTTGTCCTGCGAACGCCCCCGCCTGGGAAGGAGTATGTACAAAGGTTATGTTAACCTCCAGTAACACACTGAGCAGTATGAGTTGTCTGGTTGTAAACTGGTTCATGCAGAATATCTCCTTTTTCCACAGACATCTTACTCTACAACGCAGGAGGGAGCCACATATCAATGAAACGGCTTAGCCATGCAGCTACATACACAGAACTCTTCGTCAATGTCCCGTAGATCCAGATGCCAATGCTAATGACATACAATGTGAGTGAGACCCAGCGATTGACAGCAGGTGCAGCCTTCAGGCTTTTGCGGTCGATCAGATACATGAAAAGCATAGCCAGCATCAAGGGAAACAAAAATACTTTATTCATTCTGGATTTGCTCCTTTTCGATCCCGAATGGTTTGGTGACCGAACCGATATTCTCAATATGCACATTCGGATTTATGGTGACCTCCACCTTGGGATACATTTGGTCCCATTGAGGCTTCATTCGTTCCCATTCATTCGGAAGATTCATCATGATCGTCCGGCCGAAACCAAGCACGTCTGAATGATACTTTTGCTGAATAACCCGTACAGCCTCACCCAGTTCCTTTCTGATCCTTTCTTCAACCTGCTGCTCCAGCCACTTCAAATTTCTCTCATTGGATATATCAAAAGTGGTTTCATTCTCCCTTACATTCCCGTTGCAGCTCATACGAATGGTCATTCGAATGTCATTCCCTCGAACATAGGGCTTGATATGGACATTATTTTGGATGAGATCTACAGACAGATAACCAGTGCCCTTAGGAGGAGTGATAAATATCTCCGTCTCCTTGGCCTCCTCCATACCCATTAGCAGAAACCGGCTTAGATGGTTATCAATAATTCCCGTTAATCTGTCTTTATGAAATACAGCCAGCCCATCTACCTGAATATTTGTCTTCTTATCCTTTATATTCGCGGGACCATTTTTCACCAGGGACATCAACGGCACAGCCGCGTCCATGCCGTCAGCTAGAATTGAATTCACCAGCAGCTTAATGGAGAGAGGTTTTCTCATATAAGAATAGTTGAGCTCGCGCACCATCTCTGCCGGATATTGCTCAATCGGGGCATCTGCCTGAAGCAGATCCAAGGTTGATCCCTTCGTAATGACAACCAGCGAAGACAGGCGGTTCTGCGGAATACGCGCCAATACATCCATCATTTTGCTGACCCCCTCCCTTGCCAGTTCCTCGCTGAACAACAGCACCCGTCGATGGGAGTAATTCAGCGTTCGTGACACTCCCCGCTGTTCCTCGATGCTTGCGGCACGGAAACTTGGACCTATCTTGGACTCCAGATAATAGGATTTCGTTCCCCTAGTGCCTCCCCCGCCTCCTGTGCTTCCCGAAGAACCGAGCTGCCCGGGAAGAGCAATCTGCATCGTTATCCGGTATTGATCGCCTTCCTTATCCAGCCCGGTTCCCATCACAAAGGCAACATCGTTCACCTCACGGCGATCCCAGCATCCCCCTAAAAGTACAGAACAGAGCACCAGACAGCTAAGTACAGCCGCTTTACGCATTTTCCCTGCATCAGACCATTGGGGCTTCATCACCATCCCTCCTCGGTTGTCGGCGATCCATTCATCTTTTCTTTCGCTCGTTTGTTGTTACCTTTTCCAATCCAGGAAGGACGTTTGGTCATTTTCCACCAAGGCGCACGAACGACGAGATCCTTTTGGTCCATGTGATTGTATGGGCTATACCCGCTCATGTAAGGCACACCAAACGACGTTAGCTTGGTTAAATGTGTAGCGAGCAGTGTGGTCGCGATAATGATTCCAAACAGTCCGAACACCCCCGCCATCAGCATGATCGGAAACCGCAGCAGACGAACCGTAATCGCAAAGTTAAAACGCGGAATGGTGAACGAAGCAATACCTGTGAGCGATACGATAATAACCACAGGTGCCGATACAATTCCCGCCTGTACAGATGCTTGCCCGATAACGAGCGCACCGAGGATACTGACAGCCTGGCCGACCGTTTTGGGGAGACGAATCCCCGCTTCTCGTAACGCCTCGAAGGAAATCTCCATCATCAATGCTTCAACCAAGGCGGGGAAAGGGATCGATTCACGCGCCGCAGCAATACTTAAGATAAGTGTCGTCGGCAGCATATCCTGATGATAGGTCGTGACCGCCACATATAATGCAGGCAGGAAAAGAGCCAGGATGAGAAAAAGGTAACGAATCCAGCGCACTACATTACTGATGAAAAAACGCTCGTAATAGTCTTCGCTCGCTTGCATCATCTGCCACATCGTGACTGGCCCAATCAGGGCGAAGGGCGTACCGTCCACAAAAATGGCAAACCGTCCTTCCAGCAATTGCGCGGTGACCGTATCCGGACGTTCCGTATATTCCATTTCCGGAAACGGTGAATACGGGTGGTCCTCAATCAGTTCCTCAATGTACCCCGTCTCCAGCACACCATCTATTTTGATATCGCTGAGCCTTTTTTTTACATCCTCCACCAGCTTCGGATCTATGATGCCCTCGATATAGGTAAGTACGACGCTCGTTTGGGTTTCTGTCCCGATGGTCATGCTTTGCATCTTGAGCCTGGGGGTCTTCAGCTTGAATCGCAGCAAGGCCGTATTCACGCGAAGCGTCTCGGTAAATCCTTCACGCGGCCCGCGAATAACCGCTTCGGTCTGCGGTTCCTCCACTCCACGGCGGACGCCTCCCTTAGCGCTGAAAATATACGCACGAGGCGTACCGTCTACGAACAAGGCCGCATTGCCGTCCAGTATCGCCGCCGAGACCATTTTCCATTGATTCATCGTTTTGGTCTGGGACATGGAAATCCGAGTTTCATCCAGCGGATCTAATGTTCCGTTTACCTCGGGGTCCTTAAGCATCATGCCCAAAATGAAAGGTCGCAGGATATGATCCTGCAAATCCTCCGATTTCACCGTGCCTTCAATATAAGCCAATAGCCCTTTTCGTTCAGGGGAAATCATCAGCTCCCGATAGACAACATCAGAGCAATCCTTGAAAATATCACGCAAAGCAGTCAAATTGTCTTCCAGACTGCTCCGCAGCGGCTGTTCCAACCATGATGATTCAGGCAGTCCTTTAAGAGCATCGTAATTTCGTGTCTTGCGATCTGCAGCCGGAATCGTGCGCCGGCTCCACGGTAATCTCGGCAGCTTGGGAAAGTGTACTTTCTTCATCGTTATCCCCCTCTACGAATGGCCGATCAGGTATATGACATGTAGGATGTACCAGCCTGCACAGGATTATGTATCCAATAAGCACAAAAAGAAGACTCCAGTTCCACTTTAAGGTGGTTTTGAAGTCTTCTTTTAATCCGAGCTTAAAAGTTATCTATTGCGCCACTGCGCAGTCGGATGGTGCTTCCCATCGCCACCGCCCTGCTCTGCCGATCAATTTAGGTTAGCAGAGCTTTTTTTATTTCTCTCGTTTTGACAATGTAAAATTGATTATCTCTCCAGTTACAGTTCCAGTGAAAATAATATAAAACATCATAGCATTCAGCTTATATCCCAGTGCATAAAAAATTCCTATGCCTATTGTATAGCCTAGCAAAATACCCGCATAACGTTTTAAAAATTTGTTCATGGAGTACACCCGATAGGGACAACAGTAGTTATTCGATGGGTGTCGTTTTTAAAGTTTGTTGTTATAGTTACTTCTCCACGGTCGGTCTGAGTAACTTCGGTTTGAATCTGATTTTCCTCTGACTCAGTCAATTGCTCCGCACTACTTACTGAAGGTAAAATAGTTGCGCAGAGTAATACCGATGCCAAAGTGGGTACGAATACTTTATTGAAAATTCCCATAAATAAATCTCCACCTATACAAATATTTCAAACTTGAGTCTGCGAAAACAAAAAATGTGCTAAATGGCAACCATTTAGAGGGGAATAAATGAAGAATATATTTAAAATTGCCATGTAACCGTAAACGAGAGCATCTCGGATGTTGGGCAGTCACTCACCCCCCCAGAATCAATTTCAGACGGAACAAAATGACCGTTCCCCCAGTAGAATACCGGGAAACGGCCGCAGCTTAAAGTTGTCTGTTTTGTTCTGTCTAATTGACAGGAGTTTGATCAGATTGGCGACTTCTCATTTAGCACAAAGGTTGGTTTCCATTGTTATAGGAATTCACCGTTGCTCTCAATAACTTGTTTATACCAGGCAAACGAGTCTTTGCGGTATCTTTGCAGTGTTCCGTTCCCGGCATTGTCCTGGTCTACGAAAATGAAACCATACCGTTTCTCCATTTCGGATGTGGAGCAGCTAATGATATCGATCGGTCCCCAACTGGTGAAGCCCATCAATTCTACGCCATCTGCTACCGCTTCCTTCATTTGCTCGATATGGCGACGCAGATAGTCGATTCGATAGGTGTCATGAATGGAGCCGTCTTCCTCCAGCTTGTCGGTAGCCCCCAGGCCATTCTCAACGATGAACAATGGCATCCGGTAGCGGTCGTACAAACGGTTCAGCGCAATGCGAAGACCGATTGGATCAATAGGCCAGCCCCATTCGCTCAGCTCCAAGTGAGGGTTTTTCACTTGACTTACCAGTATGCCGGAATTGCTGTTGTCATTCGGATCGTATTTTCCGATATAGGTCATATAATAGCTGAATGCAATGAAATCGACCGTGTTGTCTTTAATAATCGCATCATCCTCAGGTTCCTTCACCAGCTCGATTCCATTTTCTTTAAAATATCTTTGCATGTAAGATGGATATTCGCCTCGTGCCTGAACCTCCGGATAGAACAGATTCATTTGATCTTCCTTCATGGTTTGCAGCACGTCCTCAGGCTTGCTGGAGGCAGCGTAGGTTTCCAAACGGCAAATCATGCAGCCGATTTTGGCGTTTGGCATCTTCTCCTTACCGCTTTTTACAGCCAGCGCGCTCGCCACAAATTGGTGATGAGTCGCTTGATAAGCAACCTGTTCCTTGCTGCCCTTGATTTTATCTTCAAGGATGCCGCCACCTGTATACAGGCTCGTAAGCATCATGTTCATCTCATTAAACGTAATCCAGTATTTCACTTTATTTTTATAGCGGTCAAACAGCGTGTTGGCGAATTTCAAATACAGATCAATCAGTCTGCGGTCTTCCCAGCCATTGTATTTTCGAGACAGCTCCACAGGCATTTCGTAATGGGAAATGGTCACCAATGGCTCAATGTTGTATTTCAAAAGCTCATCCAGCACATTGTCATAGAAGGTCAGTCCCGCTTCATTCGGAACCTCTTCTACCCCTGTAGGGAAAATGCGCGTCCAGGCGATGGAGATCCGAAGCACTTTGAATCCCATCTCGGCAAATAAGGCGATGTCTTCCTTGTAGCGACGGTAAAAATCCACTCCGTTGCGTTTCGGAAAATAAACTTCCGTGTCTCCGCTCAGGTATTCCTCAAGCTGAACAGAATCGACGTCAAAGGTAAAATCTTTGCCGTTGCGGAGCTCCTTGGGTACGAATGGAGCCATGTCCGAGGTGGACAGCCCTTTCCCGTCGGCATCAAAAGCTCCCTCCAACTGATTGGCCGCTGTTGCTCCACCCCATAAGAAGCCTGCTGGAAATGCTTGTTTTTTTTGTTGTTTTGTCATGATTGTTGTGCTCCTTTTTTTATAAAATATATTGAATTTGTGTTGAGTTCACTTCATATGATAAATTTGAAGATCATTTAGCGAACGGTGACGAGAAGCATTTCTTTCATTGAAATCACCCCCTTCACATGCACTGGCACGACATCCAGGTAATCCGGTGTATTTGTCACAATGACGGGAGAAACGATATCCAGCCCCGCTGCCTTGATGTTCTCCAGGTCGAATTCAACGAGCAGATCGCCCAAGCGCACTTCCTGACCCAGCTCCACTTTGACATCAAAGAATTTTCCTTTGAGCGAGACGGTATTCAGCCCGACGTGGATGAGAATGTCAATGCCGTCCGTGGAACGAAGCATCACTGCATGCTTGCTTTTGGCGACCATGGTGACTGTTCCTTCGAAAGGCGCGGTAACTTTGCCTTCGGTCGGTCTGATTGCGATTCCTTTGCCTGCCAACTCGTCCGCGAATGTTTTGTCCGGAAGATCTGCTAATGGAACAAGCTCGCCTGTCAGCGGACTCTTCACTTCGCCCTTCTTCCCTTCGATGGAACGAATCGTTATTGGCAACTCGTTCTCTTTGGACGAGGATTCAGGCTTGCCTTCCGAAGGCTCAGAGTCTGGTGCAGCCGATGGCTGGGGCTCCGAATCATCCCATTTCAGCATCATGGTCAAGACAAACGAAACAATAAAGCTGATAGCGACACCGATCAACGCATACCATAAGTTCGACATTCCTCCATTCGGGTCAATATATAACGGCAGTGACAGTAGACCAGGAACGGCAAAGCCGAAACTTTTCAGACCGACAGCTGTAATAAATCCTCCGCCTGCGGCTCCCCCAACAAGCGATGCGTAAAACGGTTTTTTCAACTTGAGGCTAACCCCGTACAATGCAGGTTCTGTAATGCCCAGAAAAGCGGAAACCCCGCTCGACAGAGCAATCGACTTCATGCTCCGGTTTTTCGTTTTGAGGAAGACTGCCATCACAGCACCGGCCTGGCTCAAGTTCGTAACCAAGTTAATAGGCAGCAAAAGGACGTCATAGCCAAGTTTGCTCAAGTTTTGCAGCGTACTCGGGAAGAAAGCATAGTGCATCCCCGTCATGACGATTAATGGCATCAATCCACCAAGAATAATCCCCGTTAAAGGCCCGGAATGGGCAAAGAGCCACGATGTGCCAATTTCCAAATAAATGCCGATGTAATTGCCGAGCGGCCCTATAGCAATCAGCAGAACCGGAACCGTAATCACAAGAACGATCATGGATGTGAAAATGACTTTAACCGGACCTGGAATCACTCGGTCAACCCAGCGATACACGTAGCTTAGCAGCCACACACCCAAAATAATGGGAATGACGGACTGCGTGTAATTCACGATCGACACGGGAAGAGAGAGAAAACGAATCGGTTCAAGATGGTTGGCATTGTAAGCATCCAGAATGGTTGGATACAACAAGGTTCCTGCCAACGTCAAAGCGATATACTCGTTTACCTTGAATTTGCGTGCAGATGACACCGCCAGCAGGAAAGGCAAGAAATAAAAAGCAGCATTGCCGATGGACGCCAAGACCTGATATTCGCCGCTTTTTTCGTGCAACAGCCCCAATGTCACCAGCAGTGCCAGAATCCCTTTGAGCATTCCGGTGCCCACAATAGCCGGCAGAATCGGTGTGAATATGCCGGAGATGGTATCCAAAACTGCGTTGATGCCTCTGGAACGGGATTCCTGTTTGTTTGGTTCCACCGAGTTGCGCTGCTTCAGTTGTTCCTCAATTTCCTCATACACCGCAGCTACATGATTCCCGATGACAACCTGGAATTGATCGTTCTGAAACTGGGCGCCGAGGACGCCATTCAGCTTCTTGATTTGTTCCAGTTGAACCTTCTTCTCATCTTTAACGTTGAAGCGGAGCCTGGTGATACAGTGCCAGGCTTGGCTGATGTTCTCTTCCCCTCCTGTTAATTGGATGATCTCCTTGGACAACTCCCCGTGGTTCATGCTGACTCCTCCTCTGTTTTGGGCGAAAAAAAAACCAAATGCTAAACCGGTCCGCCGCAAGTGCAAAGTCGGTAACATTTGGTGGTGCCTGATCGAATCAGTAACACTCCATATTTAAATCATATTCAAACGCGATGTTCAGTCCGCATCGGAATGCGACGTCACTCTCTCGATATGAATCATTAGATAAACCATCTCGTCAGGAGTAATGATGAACTCATGCTGCTGTTCCATAAACACCTTTATTTTTTGAGCACATTGGAAGCTGGAGGGATACCGTTCCGACAACATGTCATACAAAAAATGCTGATCCTTGAACGAGATAACTTCCCGGTTCAATTGACGAACGATGAAGTAGCGCAAATGGGTGACAAATCTGGAATAGTTCACAGCTTCCTGATCCAGCGCAATCCCGAAATGAACGGACATGATCTCCAGGATGTCATTGATGATTTTCGTAATTCTGATCGTTTGGTTCATGCTGCCTGAATCGAACTGCGAATTGACGAAGTGAAGTGCGATGGAGCTTGCTTCGCCATGGGACATGGTCACATGAAAAACTTCGTTAATGCGGTTCACGGCTTGTTCACCCACACGGTATTCGACAGGATACAAATGACGAATGTCCCAGTGAAGAGGATTCTGAACGTCCAAACCACTTTTAAGGCGTTCCAGTGCAAAATGGATATGATCCGCAAGGGTCAACAAAAGCGAATCGTTAAGCTCTTTCCCAATCATTTCTTGACCCATTTCAATAATCTGATCGGTGATATCTATGACTTGCAGAGGAATGTCGTTGAAAAATTGCTCAATCCGCTGGTATTTGTCATTCTCTCCAATGCGGAACGTTTTTTGGATATGGTCTCGATCAATCCATTGCCCTCTAGCCTTTTTGAAACCAACCCCCGTGCCAATGACAATGACCTCGCAACCATCTTGATCCTCCGCAAGGGCGATGTTGTTATTCAGCGATTTTTTGAATTTCATGCTCTCGTTCACCCCCTGTAGGCAAAAAGCACCACCATAGCTTTCAGTCACAAGTGTACAACTTGTGAAATCCAGACTGTGGTGGTGCCTGATCGAATCAGTGACACTCCTTATTTATCTGCATTTTACAACATTCATGTAATCGCTGTCAAATAAATAATATATGTGACTTTAATCATCATCTATATGTTCTGCGAGCGGGAAAGAAATCCAATGACTCAATCATGAACGTCATAGTCATGCCTAAGAAGCCTTATAGGAAAGTGTGTGTGAAGGTACAAACAGAGAGCCTTTTTCATCTGCTGCACCGGCCCCGAAATAATCCAGCACAGATATGTTGTTGATCGGGTATTGCTCTGGAAAATGGATGCCGGATGCAGGGACGCATACAACCAATGCTTCGTTATCCAGTTCGTACTCGATGGAAACCATAAACCTTCGTGGTCCGCTTCTTTCCTGTTCGATGCCATGCTCGGCATTGTCCAGTTCAAGGTCCTCGGAAGTGTGGCCGATCCACAAATGTACATATGTGGGGTAATGCGACAGTCAACACCCTTTCCAAGCCTTTTTCGACAAATTTCGAGGTGCGAAGGACCCGGGGTTTTTATGTGAGCTTCACATTCGCACCTTACTTGGACAGCCACTTCAAAAATTCAATATAAAATGGTGTTAATCTCCCCAATACTCCTCGGGATGATATTCAATTTCAGAACCGGCTTGAAATGTAAGCTCCCCGGTTTGCTCATCGTATTGTACGCTTTCCGCGGTGACGTAATACCAATGCTTCACAATGGTTCCGTCCTCCGGCGTTACAAATCGGAATACATTCAGTTCCCTGCTATAACGCACAATCTCCTTCGCTGCCTCATGCGGCAGCTCTTGAAACGTGAAGCGAAACACGCCGTCTGCCGATGCCAAACGGCAATCGAAAATCTGTTTGCGGCTGTCAGCAAAGCTGCGACCCGTGACGGCATGCTTGATCAGCCATGTTTCCTGCTGCGCCATTGCGCGCACCTCCTTATTAGGGCAAATCAATCAGCATATAAAAGACAGGCTCCTGCGCCTCCAGCGACAGCTTCGGCTCTTGCTCAATACGGGCCGAATCACGCACGTCTAGCCTATGTTCACCATTCACACGCAGCGAGCCTTCGATAACAAGCAAGAACACGCGTCGCCCTTCAGACTGTGCGAATTCCACACGCTCGCCGGGCTGAAGCTTGCTTAGATAAATCGTTAAATCCTGATGGATCGCAGCTATTTCACCCTCCGTGCCTGGAACACGCTTCCCGGCAACGACAGGCAGAAGCTGACCGTGCAGACGCTCAGGGTTGAACGCTGTAGCTTCATAAGATGGTTCCAGTCCTCTCGTAATCGGGCTAAACCACAATTGAAGTAAACTGACATCCTCCGTTTGCGAAGCGTTGTGCTCCGTATGGATGATCCCGTGGCCCGCAGACATCCGCTGGATACCTCCAAAATTCGTCACCGCCACATGCCCACGGTTGTCCTCATGACGCAGCTCGCCGTACAGTACGATGGAGACAATCTCCATATCACTGTGAGGATGCGCCCCAAAGCCCCGGCCCGGTGCGATCACGTCGTCATTACAGACACGCATGGGACCAAAAGCTGTATTGTTCTCATCCTGATATTCCGCGAATGAAAAGCTGTGGCTGCCCCGCAGCCATCCCTTGTCGAAGCTGAAGCGGGAAGCAGCCGGATATATTGTGAACATAGTAGCCCTCCTTCAGGAAGAAAAATGAGATCAAATCTTTGTTTCATTGTACCCGAGCCACAACGATAAAGCTATGCCCCTGTCTGAGCGATAATTTCGTCCATAAAAGACTGCAAGGTACTGGTTACATAGGCTTCCTTGCGGCGGATAAACACCGTTGTCACTTCATTGTACGGCTCAGGCATTACGTGACAATGCACCAGACCTTGGGCCGCCAGCCCGCTGATCGAGGATTCGGGGAAAACCGTCATTCCAATGCCAGCCGCCACGCTGCCGATAATCGTCTCGAATGTCCCAAATTCCATAATCTGCTTGGGGATAATACCCTCCATCTTGAGCCAGGCTTCCAGTCGCCCACGGTAGCCGCAGCCTTTTTTATATAAAAGGAGCGGACGGGTTGTTACATCCTCAACGGAAAAATCATCCCCTTGGGAAACAAGGACCAGCTTTTCCTGAAACACATCCAATTGTTCAATAAGAGGATGCTTCACTGGCCCGGTCACAAACGCTCCATCCAACCTCATCTCCGCAACCTCCTGTACCAAGTGCTCGGTAACCCCTGCCTTGAGGGACAGCTCGACATCCGGGTACTTGCTATAATAAGCATGTAAAATCGCCGGGAGCGCAATCACCGTCTCCACAATGCCAATCTCCAGCACTCCCGAAGGCGCAGAGGTACTCTGAAACGCAAGTTTCATTTCCTCAAATTGGGACAAAATGCTTTTCGTATATTGCAGCAGACGCTTGCCCTCCGCGTTGAGGATCATGCCCCGCTTATGTCTATAAAATAAAGGCGTTTGCAGCTCCTTTTCCAGCAGCTTGATTCTGGCCGTTACATTGGACTGGACATAGCTAAGCTCGGCTGCCGCCTTGCTGACACTGCCCTGAGCAGCCACCGTCTGGAAAATGTTTAAATCGTTCAGATCCAATACTGCTCCCCCTTATCGTGAAGGGCAAGGCTATCAAAATTGACGAGCCTTGTCACTTATCATCATTTTAAATGATGTTAACGTTTATTTTCAATCATTTTACCAACAGCTCCCTGTCCATTATGATGTGTCCATAAGATATGTCCGCTGTGGTCGGCAAGGGGGAGCTTTTTTTCACCATGAATAGACAAATCATGACCGGATCTTTATTGTGCCTGATCGCCAGTATGTCCTGGGGGGCCATGTTTCCGGTTTCGCACATTGCATTGCAACAAGTCAATCCGCTGTACTTTTCATTTTTACGTTATTTTTCGGTTACGCTCATATTAATTGTGCTATTGTGGCTCAAGGAGGGACGGGCTGCTTTTCGCTTTGAGGGCAAGGGCAAGACATTGCTGTTCTTTGGTACGATGGGATTTACCATTTATAATATGGCCGTTTTCCAGGGTCAGCACGCGATGGGTGCAGCAGGTACCATTGTTGCGTCAATTATGGAAGTGCTGATGCCGATGATTTCCATTGCGATGATATGGGTCATGACCCGTAAAATGCCGCCAAAATACACATTGATCAGTATGATGATCGCACTGGCTGGAGCTATACTCGTGATTACGAACGGAAAATGGACCTTCTTCACACTCGCCGGACAGCACTTGCTGCCGCTGCTGCTCATTTTCGCAGGGGTGATTGGATGGGTCGTGTATTCCATGGGAGGCAGCCATTTTGCAGGCTGGTCCACCCTTCGCTACTCTACCTTAACCTGCCTGCTCGGAACCCTGGTTTCCTTCGTAGTCGTCACGACGGCCTCCGCCTTCAACTGGGTTGCGGTGCCTGATTGGCAGCATGTATGGTCAGTCAAGTACGAAATGAGCTTTATGATCCTGCTTCCGGGGCTGGCGGCCTTGCTGAGCTGGAACGCGGGAATCCGAATGCTGTCACCGTTGAACGGAATTTTATTTATTAACTTTGTACCAATTACCACGC
Organism: Paenibacillus sp. FSL R10-2782; assembly: GCF_038592985.1. Classification (NCBI taxonomy): domain Bacteria; kingdom Bacillati; phylum Bacillota; class Bacilli; order Caryophanales; family Paenibacillaceae; genus Paenibacillus; species Paenibacillus sp. FSL R10-2782. The sequence goes on from NZ_CP151951.1 coordinate 5,157,659, forward strand.
TGGTGCTTATGTATTTCCAAGGCTATACCATCAGCCGATTTGAGCTGTACGGGACAGTGCTGGTCATCTTCGCGCTACTGCTTAACAATATGGTTCAAAGAAGCTCTCTACGCCCTTCCAGCAATCCGCGCCGCCTCCGTTTCCGCTTGGATCGGCGTAAATCATTTCAAAGATAGTACCTATATACAAGCCATACAATGTGTGGCAAAAAGCATAAAAGCGCATAGACAAGGAGGTAAACTCCTGAATCTGTGCGCTTTTATCCGTTTATTATTTCTCTCCGACCTGGAATCGTCCAACTAGCCCACGCAGTTCCTCAGCCATTTGGCTCAGATCCGCTGAGGAAGAAGCAATTTCCTCAATAGAGGCGAGCTGCTGCTCAGCGGCAGCTGAGATTGACTCCGTGTTGCCCGCTGACTCGTTGGAAATATGGGAAATATCGCTCATAATACTCACGACACCTGACGCACCCCGAGCCATTTCCTGTGTCACTCCGGTAATGTCATTGATATGCCCCATCGCTCGTTCGACAGCCTGGCTAATTTCCGCAAAGGATTGCTCAGACGTGCTTACTGAATCAATGCCTTCTGTAACCCGCGTCCGCGCTTGATGCATAGCCGTCAAAGCGTGGTCCATATCCGCCTGCATCGCTTCAATACGCTCTGAAATCAAGGTCGCCGATTTGGCCGATTCCTCGGCCAGCTTGCGTACCTCCGTAGCAACCACGGCAAATCCTTTACCATGCTCACCAGCGCGTGCCGCCTCAATGGATGCATTTAGCGCCAGCATATTCGTTTGTTTGGCAATACCGGATATAACGCTGATGATACTTTCAATTTCGCCGGAGCGTTCACTCAGGGAATCCATCGCATGTCCAAGCTCGTTAACAGTCTCGTCGATATCATGCATCTTCTGTACTGCTCGCGTAGCTGCCTTGCTACCTGCCTGTGCGGACTCAGCGTTTCTCTTCACATGCTCAGATACGCCCACCATACGCTCGGATACGTTCACTGCCTGCTGAGCAAGCTCCTCCATACTTACGGAGCCATGTTTGACGCTTTGAACCTGCTGCTCGCTGCCCACCGCTACTTCCTGAATAGCTATGGTGACATGCTCAATGGCTTTGGTCGTCTGATCTGCACCCGCAGCCAATTCCTCTGCCGAAGAGCTTACCCGATCTGTAGTTTCGTGTACGCTTCGAATCATCGTGCGCAAACTATCCACCATGGTTTGGAAGTGAGCAGACAACTGACCAACCTCATCGGTTTTTCCCGTTTCCAAATCGCCTGTCAAATCTCCTTCACTGATCTGCTCTGCCGATTTTTGCAGTCTGCGAATCGGCACCAGAACGGAACGGGTAATCAGGATAATGGCAACAAGCGCAATTATCAACGAGGCTACCAGCACGAGAATAGTTACGTAACGCATAGCAGCGGTGGCATCGTTAATTTCGGATTGAAAGAAGGTTCCTGCAATTTTCCAGCCGGTATCCTTATTTGTTACATAGGTCAGATACTTCTCTTGACCTTCATACACATGTGTATACTGCCCGCTCGGCGCAGCATACATATCATTAACAAAGCTTGCATCAAGAGATGTACCCGGCTTAGCGGTAGGGTGGACCACAATTTTTTTCGTATGATCCAAAATAATGATATATCCCTCTTGCCCCACTTTAATGGAAGCCAGCTTACGTACACTGTCCAGATTTAGAGAGATCCCGAGAACACCGGACTGGTCGGAGAGCGTTTGAGATACCACGACAACAGGAATACCCGAAGAATTGATGATGACAGGGGTGATTGCCACCTTGCCAGGCTGCTTCATTGCTTCGATATACCAGTCCCGCTTGCGGGGATCATATGTACCTTCGTCCTCTTTAGGCACCCCCCGGATCATCAAGCCCTCTGTTGTACCGACAAAAATATCGGTCGCATCCTCGTGCAAACCTATGTATTGAAACAGCTTGGGCTGAATCAGCGGACTGTTTCGACCATCAATCATGGAGCTGTCGAGTACCTTAGCTAAATAACCCACATCTTTGATTTTACTGGCAAGTGCATATTCAATAACCGAATTAGCCGTCACTACTCCCTGATTTGCACTGCTGTAGAGCTGTTTCTCCATAGCATTAAATGATGATTTATAGGTCGCGATAGATATACTTAAGCTCGGGACCAATAGAATAAGCAGAAAACCTAGAATAAGCTTGTTCCTGAGTGTCCAAATGGTTTTTCTCTTTCGTATTTTTCCCATGTGTTTTTCCCCTTTACTGAAAAGCTATGTTTTTGAAATTACACTCGATGGTAGTTATATCGGTTAAATAAAGCAAATGATTCACATCCAATTTTCGTAAATGAGCAAAACAAAAAAAACGCGCCCTGAGACTAAGGACGCGGTTAATATGATCATTTAGACCTGTACGTTACTGCCTTCATGCTTTTTACGGCTGAACAACTGATCGAGCGAAAGAAAACGTGCGCCGACCAACGCTTGCTGAAGACTGGCGAACAGAACCAAAAGATCGAATTCAATTGAGCCAAAAGGTTGTCCTTTTTTAGCAGTTAACAGAACACCGATCATGACGATCGTCAATGCTGCTCCGGCGATTCTTGTTCCGATACCCAGAACCAGTGCAATACCTCCAACCAGCTCAACCGCAGCGACCACAGGGGCCAACCAGCCGGGAAGCCCGATACTTTGGAAGAAACCCGAGGTTCCGTCTAATCCCTGAAATTTTTGTGACCCGTGAACAATAAAAATAACCCCTGTAAAGATTCGTACCAACAGTAATCCAATATTCGTAAGTGTTTGATTCATATGCTCATCTCCTTTTAATTTGTGTACAGATTAGATAACCAACACTACAAAATGTAGTGTACTATGCATCAATAATCGGTAGCGCATAAAGCGCCACCCATTAGGATATATCTTGACAAACTACATTAACGCCAGGGCAAACATAAGCGTCAGCATCACTAGCACATAGCTGGATAACATAATCGAACGCCAGGGCAGTCGGATTACCGGCTCTTGCTGAGGGTCTAGAATACGCGAGATCCGATAATTAATGGACGTTTCTGCAAAAGAGGAACAAGCGGCGGAATTAACCAAATGGGCATTCGCGGGCGTCATACTCAGCAGTTTGAGCAATGCACTTCCAATTCCCATTGGTGAACCTGTGCGTTTAATTGCTTCATTGTCAGCCAAAATTTCACGGGCTATCTTATAATGGTTGGTAATATGACGTAGCACCGGCAAGTAGAACAGCAGTGTGGCGCACATTTGCAGCAACCATGTCTTTAATGGATCATAATGCTTCATATGATACGCTTCATGGTATATGACCGCCTCTTCCTCGTACTTGTCCAGTAGGGACAGCAATGAGGAGGATAATACAATGCGAGGCTTCCATAATCCCATGGTGAATGCGGCAGGCTTGGCATAATCAATGACCCAAATCCGGTCGGCTCCCAGTTCACGATATCGTTCACCCAGTGCCTCCGTCAGCGGCAGGTCACGCATCCGGCGCAGTCTGCGGAAAGCCGCCCTTGTGGCCATACACTGCCGTATCGCTTCTACACCAGCAATGCCGAAGGTAAGGAAGACCAATCCACTGAGTGCATCCACCATGTAACCAATCCCGTAGTTTTGCAACAGACTTCTACAAATCTGAAACACGTTAAAATCCAATTTCCAGCCGAAAATATGCTGCCCGGCGTACATACCCATTTGTATAAGGGCGAAACCCGAAATAAAGGCGCCTGCTGTAAACAGTAATTTAGAACGTGTTTTCCACATCGTCTATATATCCTTTTTCCATTGTTTAATTTTTTGTTCCAGACGTTCGATCAGCATAGGATCAGCCACCTCCAGAGCATCAATCATATGATTTACAGCGAGTGGACCGAATTCATCCACCAGTTCGTGGCTTAACTCCTTGGACTGTTCATCCCTGAATTCTTCCCTGCTCAAAACCGGTCGATACAAAGACGTTCTCCCACGTATACTCTTACTCAGTATTCCCTTTTCCACCAGACGATTCATCACGGTCATCACCGTATTGAAATTAAAGTCCCGATCCCCCTCCAACGCGGTCTGCACTTCTTTAATGCTCTGATCCGAAGTGGACCATAAAATATCCATAATTTTGGCTTCCAGAGGTCCGAAAAATCGGTTGAGTCCGGTTTCGCCAGTTTTAAAATTCAGTCGTTTCATAAGAAGCACCTCACACTACCGATTGTAGTGTACACTTCCTGATAAAGTCAACCGTCACACGTTATGTCAGTTTCTTTAAAGGGATTTATCTTCATCCGCCGAGTGTCTCCATCCGGCGGCAATTCATGGCCTGATCCGCTTCAGCTCAATCCGCCAATCTGTAGCCTACACCTCTTACCGTTGCAATATATTCAGGCTCCGCAGGCCGGTCGCCCAGCTTCTTGCGCAAGCTTTTGACATGCACATCCACGACATTGCTGCCACCTACAAAATCCGTCTCCCAGATATCATGCATCATCTGTTCACGAGAAATAACTTTGCCTTGAGCATCCAGTAGCTTCAAGAGCAAGTCGTATTCCGTTTTGGTCAGATTTAATTGATTCTCTTCTTTATATACTAACATTTTATCACGGTCAATCCAGATGTCCTTGAACACCGTACGACGGCTACCTTGCGTTGCCTGACGGGAAGTTGCTGGATGACGTACAATCATCCGTTCAATATCATGCACCATATGATTGGAAGCCGCTGGCCATACCAGCACCTCTTCCGAAGGAAGCAGCTCATGCGCACGCACAGCCATCCGATCCTGTATCACATACATGACCGGTGTATCTTTCATCTGTTCCGCCTCAAGACGATTACGGATATCCAGTAATTCACTCCGTGTATCGGTAGCGGTCAAATCATAAATCAGCAGATCGCTTCCCAGATGACGTTGTACTTCAGGCTCCCAGCGGTGGAACACCATCACATCAAAGCACGCATCTGACAACGTACGCACCAAGCCGTGAACGACACCTGGAACCGAGCTGATCAGAACGATGCGACGCGTCGTTGGACAGTATAAAGGCTCATTGGAAGGAACCGTCTGTAACGCAGGGGCAGAAGGAGCTGACAGCATAGATGTCCAGATGCCCTTTACCCGTCTCGGCATATCTGCCGCTTTGAGCCGACTCGTTACCTGATTCGCTTGCTTTGGCATTCCTTACACACTCCTCCGAATACGACATGGGCATGGGCAATGGTATACCCCGTTTCATGCGCAACCGTCTCAATCCATTCGTGTGGAACCTCGCTCATCACTTCATCTACCCGGCCGCATACCTCACAAATAATATGCTGATGATCGTCCATCCGACCGTCATAACGACTGGCAGCTTCCCCCAGTTTCAATTCCCGGATTAATTCCTTATCCGTCAAATAACGCAGTGAATTATAGACCGTTCCATAGGCCAGATTATATCCGCGCTCCATCAACCGATTCATAACATCGGCCGCAGTAGGATGATCGTGGGCCTCACGAACCACATCATACACCGCCTGGCGCTGCGAAGTTAAATTTAAAGTTCTCATACCGCATCTCCCTTAACGAACGCAGATTATATTTATTCTCAACTTATAATTACAACAATAAATTAATTTAGAATAAGTATAAATCCTAATTCATTTCAAGTCAATGGGATCGGATAAATTGAGCCACTTTGCAACACAATGTAAACAAGATATACGTTCAGCTCATACACACGGGGAGGATATGTTATGAAAATACTATGGATATTCACACTCTTTATGCTACTCATGCTCGGAAACAACCTGCTGATCAACTGGATATTTGGTGTCCGTATTCCTTGGCAGCCTATGTTACTAGCTCTTCGCACCATGCGTCCATCCGAATATATTGTCTTGGTAGGCATGCTACTGTTATTCTTGTTATCCGTCGGCAAAAAGCAAATTGGACATGCAATTCGCTTCTTTTTTTCACAATGGTCACGTTTTCTGAGAGTTCCCGCTTCTTCCTCTGTCTCCACCTCTGCTTCTACGCCTGAGAGCGATCAGAAAGAGCAGAAAGGGGACAATGTAAACAAATAATGGATGGATAAATATTAAGGACTGTCGCCCAAATTCAAAATGCTCGCTCAAGTTGGACGTTTCGATTTGGGACCATAGTAAAATAATGATACCGCAGGAAAACAGCGTTTTTCGGTATGGTAAACCAAATATATCGGAGATCCCTATCGCAGTTGCATAAAAGAATAGTGCCACTTTAAAAAAATCCCCGATGATAACGGACATCAGTATAATGACATCGGGACGCTGCACGTATTCTGAAAGCTGTACGTTAGCAAACGTGCTTAATAATGGAAAAATAGAACGTTCTGTAATATCTGCACCCAAGACGGTTACGTTTAATATTGCTGCTTCAACCAAAACGATGCCCCCAACTAAAATGCCCACATAACCTGCTCTGGTGATCTGCGAAGGCTTGCGTACACAAGGGATAAACATCATGAAACAGATCATTTCCCCATAAGGAAAGGCCAAATGTTCTCTAATCACTGCGTGGAGTATAGGCTTAAAGCCCTCATTCATTACGGGCATCAGCTCTTCCAGATGAATGCTGCCTGACAAGATTAATAATGTATTTCCAAAGAAAATAACGAGCACCACCACCATAAGAAATATCTGCCCGGTGCGAGCCAACACTTCAAATCCAAGCCAGAGGACATAAATCACACATATAACCATCAGAAAAGCAACGATCAGACTCGGCGTTTTTTCCAATACGTTGACACGAACCAGTTCAGTCTCGTCACGCAGATTTCGGCTGGTCAAATACATAAAAAACAGAATATACATCATCCCAATCACTGTACCACCCGTATTACCGACCAATTCACGAGCATAGGTGGTCAACGATTGGCCGGGAAACATCTCGGCCGTGTAAGTGTACATTCGAAACAACATCATCCCGGCAACCATGGCAATGAGCTGGACAATCCATGTATTCCGTTCAACTTCACTATCCAAGTTAATAATGACCGCATTTCCCAAGAGAAAATGGAACATGAGAATGAGTATCTGCCCAGTACTGACAAGCCTTACGTGCCCAAGACCGTTATTCACGAAGCATTTTCCTTCCCTTTTTTGTTTTCGGGCTTTCTGAACCAAGACATCATAAGCAACAGGAGCGGAAAAAATATAGAAAATATGGGGAATATCCATTTCAACACGAAATCTCCTATTTTAATATGCTCCTGATAGCTTTGAGCCATCAGCACCGAAGATATGAGCATAATTATTCCGAATGGCAGCAGCAACTTGCGGCTAGAAATGTTAAATACGTCTTCTGCTGCCTTTATCGCCGCATAATAGAAAATAAAGATCTTAAAAAAATCAAAGATAATGACGGTCATGACCCCAATAACATCCACCCTGTCGATGAAATTCGATATTTCCACCTTGCTGATCGTGGATAGTATCGGGTACGTGGCGCGCTGGAACACGTCCTCTCCGAGTGAAAGGACGTTTACCATTGCAACTATGGTCAGGATGATGCCTCCCAGCAGTACAGCAGAAATACCAACGCCGTTGGCACGATAGTCTTTCTTTAATGTGGGAAGAATCATCGTAAAGGAAACCATCTCACCAAACGGCAGCATCAAGGCCTGTGAATAAATCACCCGCCATATCGGCTGCCAGCCATGCTGGGCAATAGGCAGCAGATTACCCCAATCCAAAATGCCGGACAACACGAGCATTACATTCGTTGCGAGCCCTAGTACCAACATAAAGGCCAGCAGCCAAATTGCTGTTCGCCCTGCCACTTCAAGCCCTAAATGCATCACATACATTACAAGCGCGATCATCAGAGCACTGATGATGATTAACGGTGTATGCGGGAGTGTCCGATTGGCAATTAGCGTCCCCGTATCTTGAAGATCACGTGCCCCACCGTACATAAAAAAAACAATATATAAAAAAGCAATCACGCCTCCTGCCTTTCTGCCCATGATAACTTTGCTGTATTGCGTCATAAGCAAATTGGGGAAGCGCCTGTGAAGGCTGCCGTAGCACAGAAAAAGCAGAGCCCCAAGCCCTGTTGCGCTGAGGATAGCCAACCATGCATCCTTGCCCGCTTCCCTCCCTGGAATGGACATCACAGACGTTCCCAATTCAAATAGAATCATGAGGGAAATCACCTCAATCGCATCCATTTGTATTTTTTTCATCGCCTTCCCTCCTCCCCCTATTCAACTACTCGGATTCACCCCTTGAGTACGGGTTGGTCCGTGTCTGCGTATGCTTCAGTACCGAAGTGACCTGAACACGAACAGTGCCTTCTGCAAAATAACGGTCCCATTGACTAGAAAGCCTTTTCCATTGCGCAGGATGGCTTCTCTCCAGCTCAAGGCCGAAACCGAGTACATCGCTACGGGTACGCTGAACCTCTCTAACCGTTGATGAAACCAATTTTTTCGTTTCCTCTGCCCATTGCCCCTGCAAGCTTTTCATCACCTCTGGATTTTTCAAGTCAATCGAACACTCAACCTCCTGTATCGCTCCGGCTTGCTTTAAGTCAATTACAAAAACAGGCTCTCCTTGCTCCATCAGGGTGCGTACTTTTGCCTTAGAGAACAAGGTTTCGATCCCGATGACTTTGCCTTTCTTGCCGCAGCTCAATGTTGATTGAGCACTTTTCACTTTGTTGTTCACGATAGACATTCCAATCGCCTGGCCATCTTCCAACCAGTGTATGAGACGTTCCTTTCGGAACACTCCCATCCCAGTAATGTGCACGAGCGCTTCCGGTAAAATATTGTCCACATTGTTCTTACGGGGAGCCTGCTCTAGATTCCCTTCCACTTTTACACCCGTAAGAACTGGGCCCCCGCCCTTATTGGACATGCTGCGAATGACATCGTCGAGACTCACGGCGTAATCCCCAGCGTACAGACGCTCAGATGTTTCCAGCTTTCCTGCAATATCATTAGCGGGAATACGACCGATCGCAGTCATGGTTGCCAGTACATCCTTCCCAGTCTCACCGCGCGCTACCAGCATTTTCATCGTGAGCCGGGTTTCCGTATACCTTTCCAGAAAATCCAGTGTATCTCCGATTCCACGCCGCGCCAGATCTTCTCCAATGACAACCAATCTTGTATGGGCCAGGGAAATTTCGCGTGGAACCTTCTGTGAAGCTTTACGGATGGCTTGAAAAAGACTGTTCCCCTTTTCCTGAAACAACACGATAGGGGTATCTCCTCTAGCTTTAGCCCCGGCGATTTCGTCTGCCACGATAACCTGCAGGGAAACCTCATAATCCGTCTCTCCAGCTACATCAATGCCTATTGCCGCTACAACTGCTCTCTGATTTAGCTCTACTGAATCCCAGCAACCAGATAGAAGGGACATCAATAGTAGCCCCACCAGACTCAGAGCCCACATTCTTCCCTTGAAGGTTACTGTGTTCCGCTCATTCCCCTTTCCCTGATACACCTTCGGCTCCCCCCTCCTGCATCGGTGTCGTTTTATCGGAAGAGGAAATTCCACTTCCATCCTTCATTCGTGTCTGGTTAGTAGATGTAATACTTTTAGGACGTGTCCGCATCATCCAGAATGGGAGACGCAATACAGCATCCTTTTGACTCTTCAGTACAAAGGGGCTGAAAGGGGCCATGTAGGGCACCCCAAAAGAACGTATGCTGTTCATATGGGCAATCAGCGCAATCAGCCCCAATGTAATGCCATACAGTCCCATAAACGCTGACAGTATCATAAAAACAAATCGGAACAGTCTCCCGGCCACCGCCATGTTATAGGCTGGAATGGCAAAGCTGGCAATCCCCGTCAGGGCTACCACAATCGTGAGCAGCGGGGTGACGATCCCGGCCTCCACAGCCGCTTGTCCCAAAACAAGCGCACCAATAACGGATACCGTTTGTCCACCCACACGTGGCATTCGAATACCTGCTTCACGCAAGATCTCGAAGGTAACCTCCAAAAGAAGCGCCTCCAGAAATGCTGGAAAAGGAACGGATTCCCGCTGAGCCAGTATGCTGATCAGCAGCGGGGTCGGTATCATTTCATAATGGTAGGTGGTTAAGGCAATGTAGAGAGAGGGTCCCAGAATTAGAATGATAAAGCTGATATATCGAATGAGTCGGACGACAGTCGCCATATCGTAACGTTCCTCATAATCCGAAGCACTCTGAAAGAATTGGGCAAATACGGTAGGCATCACCAGTACAAACGGATTTCCATCTATGATGAGCGCCACTCGGCCCTCCATAATATTGCTACTGATCGTATCGGGTCTTTCCGTGTTATAGATCGTTGGGAATGGTGTAAAATTATGGTCCTGTATCATTTCCTCTACCATACCGGATTCAAATACGGCGTCGATATTGATGTTTTTTACCCGTTGACGAACTTCATCTACGACACTTGGATCTGCAATATTCTTCATATACAGCATGGCTACATTTGTGAGGGACGTGCTCCCTACTTTGAACATCTCCATCGTAAGATCGGAGCTTTTAATTCGTCGTCGGACAAGAGAGAGATTCGTGAACAGGGATTCCACAAATCCCTCTTTCGGCCCCCTGACGACAGACTGTGTGCTAGGTTCGTTGACCGCACGCGTCTCTCCTCCACGTGTACCGCACGCAATGGCCTTTTTACAGCCTTCCAGTAAAATGATCGTATCTCCCATCAATAGCTGTTCCATCATGGAATTCCAATCATCGCATTCCTTCACTTCACCAAGTTCAAGTGCATGGCCCTGTATCTGACTGAATAGCCTTTCTGCACTTTCTACCTCAGCAGCCACCTCGGCGGACGGTCGGCCAAGCAACGATTTCATGACAAGTTCATTCACCGTGTCCGTCTTGACCATACTATCCAAAAATACAATGGCGGCAGGAATGTCCGCTTTCAGTCCCACACTAAAGCGACGAATCAGGAAGTCCGGGCTGTCTGACGTCAACTCCTTGATCTGTTGTAAGTTGGCTTCCACATTAACTTCAATCTTGAAAGAACGTGAAGACTTTCCATTATTCTTGTCCGCACCCGCCTTTTTATTATGTTTGCGATAGGGATAACGAATCATGAGCAAACCTCATCTCCAGAAAGGTAGCAATAGACACCACCTGTTTTTCCTAATTCTTGTATGTTTGGAGTATGCTCAATCTATTCCCAGTTATGCACTACATGCAAGGACGAAACGTTATAAGTCACACTAGCGTATTAAATTTCAAATAATTCTGCATTTTCAAGCCTAACATTCGTTTTTTTGATAATATGAAGTAATATGCCTCTCGGGAGGGTTAGCATCTTGTTTAGTACGTTTTTTGTAAATACCTGTATCCTTGTTACCTTTCTGTACATAACCGGTGTCATATCGCAAAGATATAAAATACGTCTCCAAAATTTAAAACGTAAAGCTCATTGGATCGGAGGCGCTCTTTTTGGGTGCTATGGCATTGTCTTGATGTGCTATTCGATCCCAGTTGGTTTTAATACCATTGCCGATCTTCGTCATCTGGCTATCGTAGCTACGGCGGCTTACATTGGCGGCCCGGCAACACTCATGGCTACCCTATTTATATGCTTAGGCAGATTATTGCTGTTTGGTGTCACCACTCAAGCCATTGTGGGGGCTTTTTTTATGATGCTCGTGGGCCTGGGTTGCGCTTTGCTGTCAAATCTGTCCTGGTCACGTTTAACGAAGCTGATGATGATGAACGTTTTCGCTTTGGGCATTATTTTCTGCTCTCTCTCAATTAATTTGAATGATATTGATGATGTTCTGAACGTTTATCCGCTCCATTTCGTTATTTCTATGGCAGGTGGATTTCTCCTGTATCTCATAGCCGAGTCCATCAACACGTCCAATGAGCTGTTGCTTCGTCTGGAGCATACCTCCTTTACAGACTATCTCACGAATCTGAGCAACAGAAGACAGCTTGAATTTTCACTGGAAGAGAAGCTTCCCCAAGCTCGTCAACGCCATGAGCATCTATCTATACTTGTATTGGATATTGATCATTTTAAAGAAGTGAACGATACCTACGGTCATGCGGCGGGGGATGCGGTGCTGCGCCAGCTAGGTCAGATTTTGAGGAAAAAATGTCGCTCCTTTGATGTGGTAACCCGCAGCGGCGGGGAGGAATTCACCGTACTTCTGCCGAATTGTGCTTTCCGGCAAGCGTTACGTATAGCGAATCAGATCCTTGGCGGGGTAGATCAGTACGAGTTCGTTGTATCAGACGGGCTTATACTCAAAGTCACAGTGTCTATCGGCGTAACGACCTTTCCCGATAACGGGGAGGATATGTCCGGAGCGGCTCTGCTGGAACAGGCGGATAGAGCACTATACGAAGCTAAAAATGCAGGGCGTAATCGGGTCTGCTCCTATCAGGCATAAAGCTCGGCATTCTTTTCATTTACGATTTCGCATCATATGAGTACCCTGCAGAAATAGCCGATACATCCCTCTCTTGGAAGAGTCGTATCGGCTATTATCCGTTTTGAAAAAAATGTGTTAATCCCCTTTGGAAGAAGCCTTGGCATCCTCGCCTTCATTACGGATGCTGCCGCCCACCACCAGCGTTGTACGCTTGGCGAGTGAAGCCAGCGTATGAGACTCCCATACCTCCAGCATACGTCGTTCGCTCTCGACCAAGATTTCGGATACGGCGGTTGCAAGCTCCCCACAAAAGGGGTTCGTCTCTGGTTCATGCATCATACCTGGAAAAATCGGATCACATATTTCAATGGCGTGGTATATATCGGCAAGTGTAATATGCTCCGCCGAACGGGTAAGCACATAGCCTCCCTCACGGCCTTCACGTGCTGCTATTAATTCTGCCTGTACAAGTCGCGTCAGCACCCTGCGCACCAAGGTGACCTCACAGTCGATAGAGCGGGCAATAGATCCGCTGGCACAGAGCTCTCCATGCTTTTCCAAATAGACAAGCGCCTTTACCGCCACCCCAAGCCATCTGGGCGTTGCGGTGCGTAGTCTTTTTTCACTATTCAAATGAAATGACACCCCTAAGCTGTAGAAACTTCGTTGAATGCATTGTACGTGAAGTCAGAAGTAAGTTCAACCCTGAAGGCTTGAATCTCCTGTAGCACAAGCGCTCAAAGTAAAATAACTTAGCCGCACTTCGCCACTCAACCACAGGTACACATCATGTGTACCCGAGACTGGACCCAGTGCTTCTGAGAGCGTCATCCATGCTTGCGCTCCTCCCGTATGACCAACGCTTATACGTGCTGCAACTTCGCTGTCCGGCGTATCCAAACGAAGCTCAATTGCTGCATCGTGGCTATTGCCTGACACTCGGCATTGAAGTTTAACCACGCTCATCGTATCTAATTCTACGCCATGAAAGGCAATCCAGCCGGGACGTTGAGGTGAACGCGGACGTACACAAGCCTCCTTTTGCTCCTTGCTTTCATCCAGCAGGACATGGGAACAATCATCAAAGTTTTCAGCGCGAATGCTTTGTCTGGCTTGCCGGGGCGGGATAACTTCGCCTAGAACGTTCACAGGGTGCTCCAGCCGGATATCCGCTGAAGAGGCACCTGCCAGCAAGGTGTACTCGCCAGCTTCAACGCAATAGCGATCCCGTGTAACATCCCAAATCGCCCAATCCCTCACTCGCATTGTAAAAGAAATCGTTCGCGTCTCCCCCGGCTGTAAGCAGATGCGTTGAAATCCACACAATGTCTTCAGCGCTCGTTTTACTCGCGAAGCTCCGGGCCGTACATATAGCTGTACAACCTCCTCCCCGGCAGCTATGCCCCGATTCGTAATGTCCACCGATACATTCAGGGTATCCGTAGCATCTAGAGCACCCAAAAAGTTCACACTACCTTCGGGGACGGACCTATCGTTGGGATTGGGCCCTTGGGCATCTGTGCGCAGATGGCTGTACTCAAATGGCGAATACGTCAAACCGTGGCCGAACGCGTACAAAGGTTCACCTTCAAAATATTGATAGGTACGTCCGCCGCGAATAATATCGTAATCTTTGATATCACCCAATTGCTCCTCCGCCTGGTACCATGTCATATTCAAACGACCCGCTGGCGCATAATCCCCAAACAGCACATCCGCTACTGCCGTGCCATGCTCTTGTCCGGCATGAGACGTGTACACGATCGCCGGAATATGCTCCTGTACCCAAGGGATGGCAAACGGATAGCTGCCCGTCAGAACCACGATCGTATTAGGGTTAACCCGATACACTTCCTCGATGAGCCGCTGCTGGGAGGCTGCCAGCTCCAAGCCTGGACGGTCATTCTCTTCCTTGCCGTTAATCAGCGGGTGATTGCCGACGAATACAATCACTGTATCTGCTGCTTGCGCAGTGGCTATCGCTTCCACTAAACCGTCCGACACCGTCTCTAACCGGAATGTTGTATGGTCTTGGTTAACAGCTTCCGTTACCTTCAATGAACCCTCTGTCCCTGTGATCACAGGCTTGCCGTTCCATGTCGTCCAGAGACACTCCCCCTTGTCAACAGGGGTCAGTCCAAAGACTTCTTTGACATACCAGCCATACGCTTCCTTAGCTGTCACACGAAGCGTTTCCTCATCGCTCGTCACATAGGTACCCAGGCGCTCGTCGGTCAACGTGACGCTGCCGTAGCCCCAATCGTTCATGGTCAAAACCGTTGGTTCGGCATCATGGGACAACCGCATGTCACCGGAGGAATCAACCGTAAGCCTCGCTCCGTCATTCGCCGCCGCGAAGGTCACGCGATCCTTGGCATCGCGGTATACGACGCGCTCCTGCGCGTCTTTGCTTTCCAGCTTGGCGCGAATCGCTTCAAGCGGTGTCACAAAATATGGAAGCGTGCCGGAATACCAGTCGCGGTACACCTCATTGCCAAGCGCCCCGATCACCGCCACCTTGCCGCATCCCGCAGGGTCGAGCGGCAGGAGCGAACGCTCATTTTTCAACAGTACGATCTGCTCTCTCGCTGCACGCAACGACAGTTCACGGGCTTGCTCTGTCATCAGAGCCTCTTCCCCGATCAGGGCATAGGGATTGTCTGCCGCCGGATCAAATTCCCCCAGTCTAAATCGAACACGAAATGTATGGAACAACGCCTGATCCAGGTCCGTTTCTTGCAGCGTTCCTTGCGCCAAGGCATCACGAATGGCCTGCTTGGACAAATCCGCATCATCCGTAATGCTGTCGATCCCCGCGCGAATGGATTCAGCCACACCCGGTGTGTGGGAGTCATAATACTGATGGTCCTTTACGATTCCCATCACATCACCAGCATCACTGACGACAAAGCCGTCCATTCCCCATTCGCCCCTGACAATATCATTAACACCGTGATACAACGTAGCGGGCGTTCCATTAATCAGGTTATAAGAGGTCATCATGGATTGGGCTTTGCCTTCCGTAAAAGGCTTCTCAAAGGCTTTCAGATAGTATTCACGAAGGTTTCGCGGGTCTATGCTGGAGGAATCACTTCCCCGGTCCACCTCGTTATTGTTTCCGAGGAAATGTTTCAATGTCGCAACCGCTTTCAAATATATCGGATGATCGCCCTGTATGCCTTTAACCAATTCCTTCGCCAGTTCTCCCGTTAAATACGGGTCTTCTCCATACGCTTCCTCATTACGCCCCCAGCGCGGATCACGTTCCATATCTACGGTTGGTGCCCATAACGTCAGTCCGTTTAGCGCCGGGTCACGGCGGTAGTATACACGCGCTTCATCTGAAATAACCGAGCCGACTTGTCGCATCAGTTCCGTATCCCACGTACAAGCCAACCCCACAGGCTGTGGAAAGGAAGTCGCCTCACCTAACCAGGCTATACCATGTGCTGCTTCCGTACCATGCTTGTATGCGGCGACTCCCAATCGTTCAATGGCAGGCTGGTATTGCAGCATAGATTCAATCTTTTCCTCCAAGGTTAGGCGGGACACCAAATCCCATACACGCTCGTCCAGATGAATCTTCGGATTTTGAAAAAAATATTCTAAATCCGTTGTTTCATGACTCATATCCATCATCTCCTTCTCTCCATTTAAAATATCATAAAAGGCTGTTATGAAAGCGTTTTAATATATCATAGCGAAAAAGGAGTACCCCGGCAACAATTGCCGCTGCTCACCATTTGGCTCCGTTTCTTCATTCAATACTGGATAGAGCAGCGTCGCCAATGGCGTGGATATCGGATGTTTGTTAGGACATGAGCGTACAATCACGAATTGTAGCTTCGTCTGCGTCTTCTTGCATAACCACTCAGGAAGCTTTTAGCCAATGTGCCTGGTTAGTAGCAGTGTGCAAATTAAAAAAAATGTATATTTTCTTCAATAAACAAAGCAAAAAATAATATTTTTTGGTATAATCAGGATATATAATCGAAGGAGGAAGGGTTTATGAAAAATACCGGAATGACACGGCCTCTGGATCAATTGGGGCGAATCGTGCTTCCCAAGGAAATGCGCACCACGATGGATATCAATATTGGTGATTCGCTCGAATTTTTCGTGAATGAAGAAGGATTTGTATTAAGGAAATATACAGGTGTATCCTGCAAATTTTGCGGCGCAGTTGATCATTTGACTTATTTTCGTGATAGCTTTATTTGCGCCGATTGCATTCAGGTATTAAAGACAGAGGAAAATGTACACCCCACCAGCACCGAAGCCATCCAGGCTCAGGAACATACCAAGCCGGTTCGTAAGCATACAACCTCGCAGCCTAAACAATCCAGAGTACAGCAAGGAGAAATGGTAAAAAAGCTCCGAAAGCTGATTCAAGAACATCCCAACCTGCCACAAAAGGTATATGCTCAAATGCTCGATATCTCGCAAGGTCGGGTGTCCCAACTGAAAAAGCTGCTTTAAATGATCCCGTAATTTATTACAAAATATACTTAGATCCAATGGATTGCCATCCTATTGTTTTCCGTCAAATATTCATTCGTCAGGTGTAGAGCAAGGAGCGTATTCGTTAATGTGTTCCTGACTTTTCATCTGACTTTTTTGTCGTTCTCCTCCCCTATCAACGTGACAATAATCACATACTCTCCATCCATCCATATATACAATATATAGACTGAAACAATTGTTTAGTACACGATATCGTCAATATATTGTTTTTGGAGAATAATATATATTTTACTATATGGAGGTTTTTGCAATGAAGGTGTTGGAGGAACATCAATTATACAGCATCGGCGAGCGGGTCATTGGAGCACAAGACCTGGACATGCTGCGGGAGAATGCAAATTTGAATGGAGAATCGTTCAGTGGCAAAATGAGCAAGCTTGGCTCCGAGTACGCGAAGTGGTATGCGCGACTACGTGTGCTTCCGCCTGAACTGACAGACGCGATCGACCACGGGTATGTGTATGTTCACGATTTGGACCAATATGCGCTCGGAACTACGAACTGTATCTTTATTCCTTTTGGTCGCCTGCTGCGAGATGGCTTTAATACAGGCAACGGCTCTGTGCGCACCCCGCAAACTATTATGTCTGCTATGGCACTGGTGGCTATCATATTCCAGTCTCAGCAAAACAGCCAATTTGGAGGTGTCTCTGCCAATAAAATAGATTGGGACCTTGCTCCTTACGTGGCCCGGTCCTTCCGCAAGCATCTGCGCAAGGGATTGCGCCTGTTCGGAGAAGAAATAGAATCGGCGATGCCTGATGACGAATTACATATAGCCAACAGTCTATTACATGAGGTCTGCCCTCGTTCATACGCATTCGCACGTGAAGAAACGGAGACGGAGACCCGCCAGGCCGCTGAATCCCTTATTCATAACCTGAATACCATGAGCAGTCGGGCAGGTGGACAAATTCCGTTCACCTCACTGAATTACGGAATGTGTACTTCTGCTGAGGGGCGACTTGTTACACTGTCATTGCTGGAGGCCACTATCCGTGGCTTGGGCAGCGGGGAAACCCCTATTTTCCCACAGCATATTTTCCAATGCAAACAGGGAATTAATCAGTCCGAAGGCGATATCAACTATGACTTGTTCCTGCGGGCGGTTGAGTGCTCCAGCAAACGTATGTATCCCAATTTCGTTAATGTGGATGCTACCTTCAACCTGCCCTATTACCGCGCAGATGATCCGGATACCATTATTGCGACGATGGGCTGCCGTACCCGCACCATTGCTGACCGTTTCGGCAGAAACCGTCAAAGCGGCAAGGGTAATCTCTCATTCAATACGATTAATCTGGTGCGTCTTGGCATTGAATACGGTATTTGCACAGGCAAGCGCAAGGTACCTGACCGGGATGGCTTTGATACCAGACTGGAAGAGGTTATGCGCATTGCCGTGGATGGACTGATCCATCGCTACCATATACAGACCAACCAGCCGGCAAAAGCCTCAGACTTTATGATGCGCGAAGGGGTATGGGAAGGCGGAGAAGAGCTGGAGCCGGATGAACAGGTGGGAAGCGTACTAAAGCACGGTACGCTTTCTATGGGGTTCATCGGGTTAGCTGAGTGCATGAAGGCACTGTACGGCAAACACCACGGGGAGGATGACGCTGTATACCGCGAGGCGGAGCGAATCATAGCTTCCATGCGTGTCTACTGCGACCGGATGAGTGAATTGCATAACCTTAATATTACGCTGTTCGCTACGCCTGCCGAGGGTCTATCCGGCAAATTCACGTTGCTGGATCAGCGTGATTTCGGAGTCATTCCCGGTGTGAATGACCGTGAATACTACACGAATTCTTTTCATATTCCCGTGTACTATACGCTTCCGGCTGCCCGTAAAATCAGCCTCGAAGCCCCATTTCATAATCTGTGCAACGCTGGTGCGATTTCGTACATAGAGCTGGATGGTAATGCGCGGAATAACCCGGAGGCGTTTCTTAAAATTGTACAATACGCGCTCCATCAAAACATTGGGTACTTCTCCATCAATCATCCGGTAGACCGCTGCACAGAATGCGGCTACGAGGGCATTATCGGGACAAGCTGTCCCCAATGCGGTGCTGATGAAGAACATACGCATTTTCAGCGTTTGCGCCGGGTAACGGGATATCTGACAGGTGATTATACCGTTCGCTTCAACGCCGCGAAACAGGCTGAGGTGCGTGACCGGGTGAAGCATCGGTGAATTTGTGCGGCTACATTCCAGAATCTCTGAACGAAGGGCATGGCCTGCGTACCGTCGTATTCATTAGCGGTTGCCGCCATGCCTGCCCCGGCTGCTTCAATCCCTCGTCATGGAGCTTCCGCGCAGGTGAACCGTTCACACCTGAACGGCAGCAGGAAGTCATCCGTGACATCGCAGATAATCCACTGCTGGACGGGTTAACCCTTTGCGGCGGAGATCCTTTTTTCTCAGCAGCGGAATGCTCGCAGTTTGTGCGCAATTTCCGCGCAACCTGCCCGGACCGAACCGTGTGGGCCTATACGGGCTTTTGCTATGAGGAGCTGCTTACGGATCAGGCACGCCGGGAGCTGGCGCTGCTGTGTGATGTGATTGTGGACGGTCGTTTTGTAGAACAGCAAAAGGATCTGACCCTTCCCTTCCGGGGAAGCCGCAATCAACGACTGGTGGATGTGAAAGCCAGCATTCAGGCAGGATCTATAGTTACATTAGCCTAAGGCGATGTTATACTCGCATAAGCTGTTATGCCCTAAGACAAGTCCATTCCCTATGGGGAGGGCTTGTCTTTTTTGTGTGTAATGGAGAAGGCCTGTACTTCAAGATGCTTCAGATCGGGGACACCAATAGCGTACTGATGATCAGAACGCTTTTAATAAACCTTGAATCAGCTTCCATGAACTTAATCATTTCATTACAGGTTCAAACGGAGTTTCTATTGCGTATCCCGCAAGTTTCACTTATGATGGTGAACAAGTATACGAGTGCATAAATATTCGTCATACCACAATCGCATAGCTTGGAGATAGGTGCCTGTTCTATTCAGTTCAGGCTTAAAAGGGAAGCCGGTGCAAGTCCGGCGCGGTCCCGCCACTGTAAACGGGGAATTTTCAGCTGTTGGTACACCCACTGGTCCAAAGACCGGGAAGGAGCGCTGAAAGTCATGATCCGTAAGTCAGGAGACCTGCCTATTTTAACAACATCGCAAGTACCTACGGGAGATAGGGAGGTGTTAAGAGCAGTCGCCGAATTTTTATTTTTAAATAACGGAGACATTCTTTCCCATACTCATTTTTACACCCGGGGAGGAATGTCTTTTTTTGTACGCAAAAATAAACTGGCTACCAGCCTAGGAGGAAAAGTACATGTCATTTACTCAAGTGCCTGAATTGCCTGGCCTGACCAGCAGTAGTCTGGGATATCCGCGTATCGGCGGAAACCGGGAATGGAAAAAAGCACTGGAACGCTTCTGGAACGGCAGCATCGATGAGAGCGAGCTGCATACCGAGATGAAACGATTGCGGCTGGAGCATCTGAGCAAGCAGCGTGACAAGGGAATTGATCGAATTCCGGTCGGAGACTTTACCTATTATGATCACATGCTTGATACATCCGTGATGTTCGGTCTGGTGCCGGAACGGTTCAACTATCGTCCCGACGGACCTGTTCCCCTATCCATCTATTTCGGGATAGCCCGTGGACAAAAGGGTGCCACCGCCAGTGAAATGACCAAATGGCTGAATACCAACTATCACTACATCGTGCCCGAATTGGCCAATGCAACCCCGGTGTTCACCGAGAATAAGCCGTTGCAGGCTTATCGTGAAGCGAAACAGGAACTGAGCATTGAGGGTAAGCCCGTCATGATCGGTCCTTATTCGTTCGTTGCTCTGTCCAAAGGCTATGACCGCAAGGATTTGGCCGCCATCGTGAGAAGTTTCCTGCCACTGTACACCCGCGTCCTGTCTGAGCTGGCTGCGGAAGGCGTTCAGTGGGTGCAGGTGGATGAGCCTGTCCTGACCACCTCATTCCCGGCAGAGGATTTGGACATTATTCAGGAGGCCTATGAGGCTTTGGCCCAAGCGGCTCCATCCTTAAATATCGTGCTGCAAACCTACTTTGGCAGTCTGGATCATTATGAGCGCCTGTCCACGCTCCCGGTACAGGGAATAGGTCTTGATTTTGTGCATGATGATGGCGAAAACCTTCAGCAGGTACTCCGCCATGGCTTCCCCGCAGGGAAAACACTAGCCGCTGGGGTCATTGATGGGCGTAATATATGGCGCTCCGATCTGAACGTCGTGGCGGCGCTGCTTGGGCAACTGGCGGAGCAAACAACTGCTGCGCAGCTCATCGTGCAGCCATCATGCAGTCTGCTGCATGTGCCAGTCAGTCTGGAAGCCGAACACAAGCTGGACCGGGAGCTGATGCAAGCGCTGGCCTTTGCTGATGAAAAGCTGGAAGAAATCGCAGCTTTGACCGCTGCGCTTGGCAAACGCGAACCCTCGGCACTTGCCAAGCTTGGGCAGAGTGCGGACGCGGTAGCCCGCTTCAACAGCTCAGCGGCACGAGTACAGACCGCTGCCGATATGGCGGCTCTACTGGCGAAAGAGCCGCAGTCACGCAGCGTTCCCTTCGCTGAGCGTCGTGTGATCCAGCAGGACAAGCTGAAGCTGCCTCCATTGCCTACGACGACGATTGGCAGCTTTCCGCAAACCGCCGAGGTTCGCAAAGCCCGTCTGCATTATCGCAAAGGGGAGTGGTCTGCTGAGCAGTATCGGACGTTCATTCAGCAGCAAATCAAGGAGTGGATTGATATTCAGGAGGACATTGGCATTGATGTGCTCGTACATGGGGAATTTGAGCGGACAGACATGGTTGAATTTTTTGGCGAAAAGCTGAAAGGCTTTGCCTTTACACAAAACGGGTGGGTGCAGTCCTACGGCTCCCGGTGTGTTAAACCTCCGATTATATACGGAGACGTGTCGTTCGATCAACCCATGACCGTGGAAGAAACGGCCTTCGCCCAATCGTTGACCTCCAAGCCAGTCAAAGGAATGCTGACAGGTCCGGTAACGATTTTGAATTGGTCCTTCGAGCGTAATGATATTCCTCGCAGTCAGGTTGCTTTACAGTTAGCACTGGCCCTGCGGGCAGAGGTAGAAGCACTGGAACAAGCGGGGATTGGCATGATTCAGGTCGATGAACCCGCGATCCGTGAAGGGCTTCCACTGAAAAAAGAACAGCAGCAAGCCTATCTGGCGTGGGCGGTTCAAGCCTTCCTTGTTACAATAGCAACCGTTGATCCCGCCACCCAAATCCATACGCATATGTGCTATTCCGAATTTCAGGATATGATCCAATCCATCTCCGATATGGATGCCGACGTCATTTCTATTGAAACCTCGCGTAGCCACGGTGAACTGATTGTCAGCTTTGAGGATCAGGTGTACGACAAGGGCATCGGTCTGGGCGTATATGATATCCATAGCCCGCGCATTCCCGATGTGTCTGAAATGCTGAGTATGATACAGCGTGCCCTGCGCGTACTGCCTTCTGATTTATTTTGGGTCAATCCAGACTGCGGCTTGAAAACCCGCACCAAGGATGAATCCGTCGCCGCATTGCGGCAAATGGTGCTGGCCGCTCAAGCAGCCAGAGATTCGTTGGCTGCATCCAGCTAATTTCTATACCCTCCCCTTCCCGGCTCCCTTTTTCCCTCGACGCCGGAAGGGGATTCTATTCCAAATCATATAATGTGTATGCCCCTTGAATATGCTCGGGTGTTCCCTGCTTCATATGTACACCCAAGCCATGCTCTCTATCCCATGAACAGCTAAAATTCAAATACAGCTCATCCTCTTCCTTTGAGTCAGGAACCAGTATAGACACGGGCTGTAGCCGTTCCAGCAGTTGTTCCAAGCGTTCCACATAAGGCGCATATTCATCCGGGTCTTCTCCCCATGAGATATAAGCATTCCGGTATTTTTCCACTACATCTACATAGTAATGGTGTATCGCTTCCAGCACATGAGGATGAATGTCTGACCCATGTGCCATATATTGCTCCCATGTCTTTTTTTGTTCCTGCTTAGGCTCTCTTACGGCCTGTGCTTCTTCCTCGGAATCGGCAGAAACAATAAACTCTATCTCCACCTCCGAGTCCTGTCCGCAAAAATGGAGTTGTACCGTGCCCCGAAGCACGACTTCCTCTGATACATCCCAAGTCTCATCATCCTGATCCAGCTCCGTATACCAGCGTTCCCAATTCATCCTTTGCCCCATCCTTTCCACAAGAAATGATCTTCAACTCTATGGATCCTTTTATTTGAGCATTTTGCAACAATCCCAAAAGCGATTTCAAATCAGCCATATATAGATTGAAACGGTTTAGTTCGTATATCTATTGTACTTTCGAGCGTTGGGAATCGAATGTTGCAACATGCTGATATTACAATTTAACATTCTTAAGAATGAAATTAAAGCGGTCCCTTTTCCACAAATTCCCCAAGATTCGGCGTTTTTCTAAATAGAACTACTTTTTTCAACAACATTCGCTATCTTATTGACTCTAAAAGCGAAAGAAAGCTCCTAAAATAAGCCCGTACATTTATTTTTAAAATTTTAGAACCTTGCATTAAACAGTACATGATGTTAAATTATACCTGACTACTGATTTATGATTAGTACCTGAATTCATTTATGCTCAAGCACACATTTCTCCCCCCATACTCCAAACGACACCTATGAAGCAATGATAACATCCAGGAAGGGAGCACCGCTCATGAATGTGAACATCCAATTCAAAAAAGGGGTGCTGGAACTGTGCGTTCTTGTTTTAATTGGGCGTAGGGACCGTTACGGCTACGAACTGGCTCAGGCCGTCTCCCGTCATATCGAAGTAGCCGAAGGAGCTTTATATCCGCTGCTTCGCCGTCTGGTATCAGAGGGATACTGTACAACTTATTTACAGGAATCGACCGAGGGACCCCCACGTAAATATTATCGGCTGACCGATGCAGGCAGCAATTACACGAGCATACTTACACGGGAATGGAATGAATTTGTCCATCATGTCGCAAGCCTACTGGAGGAAGGAAATTCCGATGAATAGAAAACAGTTTCTCACAGAGGTAGAGCAACGTCTCTCCCCTCTCCCCGCAGAGGAACGTAATGAGCTGCTTGGTGACTTAAGCCAGCATTTTGACTATGGGTTGGTGAATGGAAAAAGTGAGGCCGAAATTGCCATCGAACTGGGCAACCCCGAGGATATCGCTCGCGAAGCGCTGGATGATCCCAATGCAACCTGGAATACTTCCCCTCCTCCGCTTCGCCAGGGAAACTTCGCACGCAATCTATTTACTTTCTTAGGTCTGCTGTTTCTCAATTTATTAATCTCCATTCCTGTCTTAGCCTCTTTGTGGGCAGTATGGGTTTCGTTAGCCGCAACAGCGGTCAGCTTGATAGTGGCCCCCCTTCTCGCTGTCGCAGATTATGCGCTGAACGGCAACTTTTATCCCGCTAAATTCTTTTTTGCCATCACGTTGACCGGGATTGGCCTATTGCTGCTGCCTGGAGTACGCTACCTTCTGAACCTTCTGGTCAGAGGTACGGTTCGATACTGGAAATGGAATCAGACTACCCTGAGGGGAGCTAACGAGTAACATGAGTAAAAACTGGTTTGTTGCAGCGGGTCTATGTATCATCATCGGTGTGGCCGGGATGGTAGCCTACGGTGCTCCATGGAACCAACAAGCGATGCGGGAAATAACAGCTATTGATAAAAAGTGGACATTCACACGTGGACAGCTACAGGATCTTAAAGTGAATAGCTCCGATGATGTCTCTATTGTCTTTGCTCCCGGTTACGGCGAGCAGGGCACGATACGCATGAGTGGAGAAGTTCAGACGCAAGTAGCCGACCAGATTCATAATGCCCGTATTGAGAACGGTAAGCTTTCTATCCAATCTGAGCCAGCCCTTTCCTTGTCATTCTTCTCTATCTCTCCTGATTTGGAACAAACGATCACGGTAGAAATGCCCGCTGGTGAGATCCTAAAAGGGCTACAGGCAGATGTACATTCGGGGAGCGTAAAACTCCAGGATGCCTCCATTCAAAACACAACCATCACAGCCACTTCAGGCAATGCCGAGATTTCAAATCTCCAAAGCACCCGCTTGGTCGCCAAGTTAACATCCGGCAGTTTTATGGCTAGTCAGGTTACAGCAGATATGGAATTGCACCTCACTTCAGGGGATGCCACAATTCGGGATTATAGCGGCAATGGTCAAGTTTCCCTGACCTCCGGTATTACGAATATCACACAACGTACCGCAGCCAACCTGAAAGTTGATTCACACTCCGGTGATGTGAGGATTAAGCAGGCTCCTGATTTTAAAGGTATTTATAATGTTCGCTCCCAATTCGGAAGTATAGATACTCCCGAATCCGTTCCCGGTAGTATGAACGTTATGAAGGTCGAAACGACTTCGGGCAATATTGCTATTTCCAAATAAGCCAACATGACCATAACAAGAAGTTTCCCACTTCAGATCGCAGCCAAGCAACTTACGTGACCTGACTGGAGTTGAAGTTTGGTTCGGGGAAATGAAATCAGTATAATATAACCATGTGCTTAAATGCACAACTATGAATACCATAAGGAGGAGAATGGATGGAACTTAAAAATAAAACAGCCATTATTACAGGCGCTACCAAAGGCATTGGTAAAGCCATTGCCGAGGCCCTGGCCAAGGAAGGCGTCAACCTGGGATTAATCTCACGCACACTACCTGACCTGCAAAAGCTGCAAGATTCACTGGGGAGTACATACGGCGTGAAGGTGGTTAGCGCTGTTGCTGATATATCTGATCGCGTACAGGCCGCTGCAGCCGTAGCCTCGCTGGAGCACGATTTGGGCGCTGTCGATATTTTGATTAACAATGCAGGAATTGCTACATTCGGCACAGTCGCAGACATGGACCCGGAAGAGTGGGAACGCATGATCCGCGTGAATTTGCTAGGAACCTATTATGTCACACACGCGGTTCTTCCCAGCATGCTTGCTCAGCAGAGCGGCAACATTATTAATGTATCCTCCACAGCAGGGGAACGAGGCTTTGCCACAGGCTCGGCGTATTGCGCCTCCAAGTTTGCTTTGATGGGCTTCACGGAGGCACTGATGCAGGAGGTTCGCAAATCCAACATTCGCGTTACCGCGCTGACTCCAAGCACAGTCAATACGGAACTGGCGGCAAATGCAGGTTTGCCGATTGGCGACGAGGACCGCATGCTTCAGCCGCAGGATATGGCCGATCTGACATTGGCGGCGTTGAAGCTGCCTTCGCGGGTTCAATTAAAAGTAGCCGGTATTTGGACAACCAACCCACAATAATTTGACTCAACATCTTAGATTCATTGGGCTGTACCACGCTCCGGCAGACGTCATTGTTCGTCATGCTGGAGCTTCTTTTTTGTTCATAGCTAATACAATTCAAACTGCAATATACGCGCTTTGTACTTTACAACATACATAACCTACGATTTTTGCACCGATAAGCGCAATTATGAAAGGGGAAATGAATAATGAAAAATACAGGAATGACACGACCATTAGACCATCTGGGCCGCATTGTACTGCCCAAGGAGCTACGCAATTCTATGAATATTAATATTGGAGATGCCCTTGATTTTTTTATTACACCAGAGGGCCTGATGATCCGTAAATATACAGGGGTATCTTGTTATTTTTGCAGTGCCGTAGATAACCTGAGCTACTTCAGAGATCATTTGATATGCAACGATTGCATTGAGAAGCTAAAGAGCGATAATCCCTCCAGTCATTCAGGCGAAGCACGTCCTGCTCAGCCCAAGAAAAGAAGAAATTACAGAAATCAGACTGAGCTCCTGCA
Source organism: Paenibacillus sp. FSL R10-2782 (assembly GCF_038592985.1). Lineage (NCBI taxonomy): Bacteria > Bacillati > Bacillota > Bacilli > Caryophanales > Paenibacillaceae > Paenibacillus > Paenibacillus sp. FSL R10-2782. The sequence continues at coordinate 5,184,478 of NZ_CP151951.1, forward strand.
CAAACTAAAACAGCTCATGGAAAAGCACCCTAATGTTTCACAAAAAGAATTGGCCGAGATGCTTGAATTGTCTCAGGGACGCGTGTCACAGCTAAAAAAACTTCTACTTTGAATCGTTCCAATGACCCGCATTTGATCTCGTCACACAAAAAAGAGCCTGTCGGATCTCGGATCATCTTCCTTATGCAATGTCAGACTGCTCCAGGACCGGGACCCGATAGGCGAACAAGGACTCGTCAATAACGGCGGAAATGAACGTTGTCTCAATCTCCGGCACCAATTCGAGCGCATAGTTCCATGCGTTTTCTTCAATTTGCAGCGCAAGCCGTTGCCTGGTCCCTAACTCACTCTCCTGTTCCATAGCATCGGAGAGGTCAGGCAGCTCAGAATCAGCGGCGTGTCCAATCTCATGCGCAAGCACAATCGTAAAGTATTCCTCGACTCGTTCGACGCTGCCAAACATCAGAATGCATTGTGTTTCAATCGTGTCCGTATACATTGTAATGGCGTGAGTATTCATGGCATATTTACCCCCAATCAGCCGCCCGCCGGGAAACCGTTTCTCCAGCTTGACCGTCACGCCCATATCTGCCCGTTGCAAAAGTTTAGAGACGATGCGCTCTGCCTGATTTCTTTCCAACTTCGCCTCGCTCCTCGACCTTATGATATGAAAAAGCTGAATTTACTCTATTCAATATAGAATAGGAACCTGAATCTGATAATTAAAACTTTCTATGAACATATCAAGAATGAAAAGGGCAGCCTTGGGGCTTCTTCTGCATATACGGCTTTTCTTGAACTCCGAAATTTGGCTTTACAAGCCGATTATCGTAGGAACTGTGAAATATATGCGTTGTCGCCGGGGATAACGGCGGGATCAGCCATGTCCAATCGCCTGTGAGCGCACGCCCCGCCCGGGCTTCCCGCTCCTCAAACAGCTGGAATTGTGCAGCTGCCGTATGGTGATCGACAATGCTGACTCCCGCTTTTTTAAAAGAATACAGCACTGCACTGTTCAACTCCACCAGCGCCCGATCACGCCATAACGTCGTTTCGCTTGAGGTATTCAGCCCCATCAGCTCAGCTACCTGCGGCAGCATGTTATAACGGAAGGGATCGGCAAAATTACGCGCACCAATCTCTGTCCCCATATACCAGCCGTTAAAAGGAGCTGCGGTGTAGATGATACCTCCAATCTCCAACGTCATATCCGAAATCATAGGCACAGCATACCAACGCAAACCCAACGAAGCCAACCCCGGAAGTTCCGGGTGTTCAATAGGTACCTCCTGCACCAAATGTTCGGGAATATCAAACAGCTCAGGAGGCTGTCCACCTGCTTCTACAATCAGCGGCAATACGTCAAAGGGAGTCATGGCTCCTTGCCAGCCCATGCGGCGGCACGCATTTGTGAATTCTACCGAGATCGGGTCCCCGATCACTCCTTCAGCGCTCTCATAGCCGGCATACCGAATCAACTGATGATTCCAAATGCGAATATTCGGTTGCCCCGGCTTGGACGAGCGAAACACGGTAAGCGTCGGCTTGATTTTACCGCCATTTGTCCCTATTCGTATATGCTCTAACAGCTCATGAACCACTTCCACTGTACCTGAGGCGTCGCGAGCATCCCTTACCAGAAGCTTATCCCAAAACAAACGACCGATACAACGATTGCTGTTACGCCAAGCCATCTGTGCCCCATGCTCCAGCTCATCATAGGTATGATCATACGTTCCCGTAGTATCTATGTCATGATGAATTTCAAGAAGCCGGGCCTCCGCTTCATCGCGGCTTCGGCCCAGCTCCTCATAACATGTATATATAAACTGCTTCGCTTCACGCAAAAGCTGTTGCTTCACTTCCATACGTGCACCCCATCCCGGCAGCTCTCAATACTTATGAGCCCGCTGTCTTTCACGCCTATCCGTCATTATACTCCAGCGGCGCTCTGGAACCAACGGGATGTGTGTCTTGTTCACCTGATCTTCATATATATGGGAATTTATCCCAAAGGATTATCCCAAATATGCTTTGAGCATCCAGATATGTTTATCCACCGCTTCTCTCAAACCATTAAGAAGATCCTCAGTCGCTTTGTCATGTGCCGCTTCCGCTGCTTCCATGCCGTTAGCCAGCTCAGTAGTGATGGTGTTGAAATCCATAACCACGGATTTTACCATATCCTCGGCTGTCTGCTCACCTGCTGACTCCTGAATAGTTGACAGTTGCAAATGCTCCTTCAAGGTAGCGGCAGGACGGCCTCCAATGGCCAGCAAACGTTCAGCAATCATATCCAGGTTAGCTGTCGCTTCATTATAAAGCTCCTCAAATTTTGCATGCAGTGTGAAGAAATGAGGTCCTTTTACATACCAGTGGAAATAATGCAGCTTCGTGTACAACACCGACCAGGTAGCTACCTGACGGTTCAAAGCCTTATGCAATTCTTGAATAGCCTCTTGTGTAGGTTGGACGTTCGTGTGATTTAATGTACTCATGTGTAATTCCCCTCTCATGATCATCAATAGTATAGTTGGAGTGAAGCCTGAAAAATTCCTGTGACATTAGTGTTTGATTAACCTGTAAATCCCATACGTGATTCCAATAAATACTCACTTATTTATTTAGACTTAATCTAAATCCTGTTTTAATTATAACATTAGGTCAGTTATTTGCAAGAGCTTATTAGGTCTTAATCATGAAGATTACGTGAAGTATCATATCCTTTGAAAATTCACTTCGTCTTCACTCCGTTCAATGCCTGCAGAAACGCACGCAGTAGCACCGTATCCCCGGCCTGTGTTCCACGTAATATACCAACTACTCCTTTACCAAAATGCTTCCCGACTTCTGTCTGTACCTCCAGCCCCCAGCTTTGGAGAAGCTCCGCTATGTACGCAGCCGTCCGTTCCACCTCAAACAAAACTTCCGGGTAACGATGCAATTCCCTTCGAAATGCAATCAAATCTGTTTCCAACGCGTCCGGCACTACAAGACCATCAAAAGCACGAGTCATTATTGACCCCCCCCTAAAATCCAATCGGAATATTTGTAGTATATATCCAGCCTAAATGTAGTCTTTATCCCGCAAGCCGTCAACGCGTTATACATAGGTTACATTAATACGAGTATAGAAGATGTTAATTTTGTCTGCTAAAGCTTCGCCATTATCACTACCTTGTTCACAATCGTGATGTATGTGAGTTATGGCTTACGTGGTATAATAGAATATAAAATGGGGTTGATGTACATGACAGAGCTACTTGATCCTCGAAATGATTTTCTGTTTAAACGTATCTTTGGAAGCGATGAAAATCGGGATGTGCTGCTGACTTTCTTGAATCATACGTTTGCTGAAGCAGATAGACCGCAACTGACTGAGATTATTTTACTTAATCCTTATACAGATAAAGATGCGCCTCGTGACAAACAATCCATTCTGGATATCCGAGCCAGAACATCCGAAGGCGAATTGATTAACGTAGAAATGCAGCTATTTAATAAATATGATACCGATAAAAGGACTCTATTTTACTGGAGCAAGCAGTATGCTGGTCAACTACAGGAAGGCCAATCATATAAGTTACTTCGAAAATGCGTTACCATTAATATTCTGAACTACTCCTTTTTGCCTAATGATCAGTATCATAATGTATATCATCTTCGGGAAGATCGAACAGGTATCTCACTCAGTGATGATATCGAACTACATTTTCTAGAACTACCCAAGCTTGACCATCGTACTGTACCGATGGAGGGCGGCGGATTGGTAAACTGGCTTTTGTTTCTAAAAGGAGCGAATCCATCACAATGGGAGGTGCTGACCATGAACGAGCCTGTACTGAAAAAAGCGATGAATACCTTGGAATTCCTAAGTCAGGATCGGGAAGCCCGTCTTCAATATGAAGCAAGACAACGGTATCTACATGATGAGGCATCCATGATTGAAGGAGCAAAAGAAGAAGGCAAGGCAGAGGGTAAAGCAGAGGGTAAAGCAGAAAGTCGGGCTGAAATTGCACGAAATATGCTCCGTTTAGGCTTAGATATAGATATTATCGCCAAAGCGTCCGGTTTGTCGGAAGCTGAAATTCGAGCCCTTCAATCATAAAACTGACCATGACAAAAGAGCGGACCCGCAAGAGGGTCCGCTCTACTATTATTCTTTTATCTCCAAGGGATCCACAATCAAAGGTACAACCTTGCCCGCGTTTACATCAATCAGGCCGTGATCGGTAATTTTCAAAGCCGGGCTGACTGGCAAAGAATGAGTGCTCAGCGACATGATTGGATTGTAATGGCGATAGCCGAGCGAAAGCAAGGCAGAACGCAGCTCTTTTACGTGGGCCGCTACCATTTCCAACGGTCCTTCTGTTAGAATCCCGCCTACGGTTAACGGCAAATGGGACAGCACCTTGCCATTTTCAACTACGCAAAAGCCGCCTTGACTGGAAAGCACCGTATTCGCCGCCAATATCATATCCTGCTTGTTATGCCCTACGACCAGCAAGTTATGGTTATCGTGCGAATACGTGGTTGCCACCGCTCCGCGCTTAATGGTATCTCCCCCGATCAAACCATAGGCACGGTTGCCATTCTTACCATACCGCTCAAAAGTAGCGATAAGCCCATGTTCGCTCTGTTCCCACATCAGCTCACCATCCGCCACTTGCTCAGGTGCAATACGTTCGCTTGTAAAGGTCGATCCGTCCTTCACCATCATAATACGGCAATGATGTGTACCATCCGCTACATCCAGCTCTACGGTAAAATCCTGCTCTGTGAGCGGCTTCAGCTGTACACTTTGGTAAAAATGAGGTGGGAAACGGCAGCTTAACGAATCTTGATGATACTCTTCAAATTTATCGAATACCTTTTGCCCGTTCTTGTACACCTGCTCTACTTCAAAATGGCTCAGGTCAGACAACAAGACAAAATCAGCTATTTTCCCCGGTGCAATCGTGCCCCGGTCGTGCATACGCATCCGTGTCGCAGGCGTGAACGTAGCAGCATAGACCGCATTCTCAGGCTTCATGCCCATCCCGATTGCTTTGCTTACAATATGGTTCAGATGCCCACGCTCTACGAAGGAATCCGGCATCACATCATCCGTTACAAAGCAAAAATGCTGCGCCACGTCTTCCTGAATCAAATACTCCATCACTTCAGGGGTCATGGATTTTTCCTGAATCTCGATGAACATCCCCGCAGCCATACGAGCCTTCATGCCTTCAATACTTTGGTGGGTATGGTCAGAGCCAATTCCCGCGTAGATTAACTGATGCAGGTCCAGATCAAGCAACTGCGGCGTATGTCCTTCAATGATCAGCTCCGGGTAATGCTCACGAACATGGCGTAAAATACGGTTGGTCTTGCCCTCTGGATCACGAATCACATCCACATAGTTCATAATTTCACCCAAACAAATCATCTCACCGGTCTGCAGCAGTGCGTCAATCTCGGGAATATCAATTTCGCCTCCTGAGGTTTCAAGTGGCGTTGCCGGGACAGAGCTTGGAATACCGTAAAACATATCAGCCACGCAATCCTTGCTGGCCGCCATCATTTCCTGAATGCCTTCCAATCCAAAAACATTCGCCATTTCGTGCGGTTCCGGTACAATCGTCGTCACACCGTTGCGAATGAGTCCATAGGAAAAGGTCGCCGGTGTCACCATTGTGCTTTCAATATGGAGATGAATGTCGATCAGACCGGGAATCATATATTTCCCGTGCCCTTCTACAATTTCATTCACTTCAAACGACTCCAGGCCACGCTGACCAATATACATAAACTTGCCGTCAAGTATAGCAACATTGCCTTCCTCGAACGTCTTGTAATAGCTGTTATACACTTTAACTTGTAAAATCATTTTGTCTGCACGCATGATGTATCTCCTTCATCGAACCCGCTGATTATTGGACCAGCACCATTTTATCTGCCGGAAAATGTAAGGCAACCCGTTGACCGCTCAGGTACGGCGTGTCCATCTCCTGATTGGCGGTGAAGCTTCCTTTCGCCGTTTCTACCACATACTGATAGCTGCGCCCCAGGTAAGTGCTCACCTTGATAATGCCGGGAAACTCATTTTCTCCCGTCTCATTGCCTGCTGTGCGGATAACCAAATCATCCGGACGAATAGCCCCCTGACGGGCACCCGGCTGGACTGTACCCTGATTACGGGCCACACTAAACGAAAGATCGCTTGTACTCAGGAGAATTCGTTCCCCCTCCTCAACGCGTTCGTCAAAGGACAAGAAATTATTGAATCCGATAAAACGGGCGACAAATTCGGTGGTTGGATATTTAAAAATCGTCGATGGCGCATCCAACTGCTCGATATTCCCCTTGTTCATAATCGCAACCCGGTCAGAAATCGAGAAACATTCCTCCTGATCATGCGATACGTATACAGTGGTAATCCCCAATTCCTGTTGAATACGGCGAATTTCAACACGCATATTCACACGCAGGTTCGCATCCAGATTACTCAGCGGTTCATCGAACAGCAGCAGGTCGGGTTCAATCACAAGTGCCCGTGCAATCGCAACACGCTGACGCTGTCCACCGGACAGTTCGCCGGGGAACCGCTTTTCAAAGCCCCCCAGACTGACTATATCCAGCATAGCCATAACACGGCGTTTTATATCATCTTCCTTCACCTTACGCAGCCGCAGTCCAAAGGCAACATTATCAAAAACGGATAAATGCGGGAAAAGCGCATAGCTTTGGAATACAAAGCCGAAATTCCGTTTGTTCACCGGAACCCGGGTGTAATCTTTATCGCCAAACAAAAACGTTCCTTGTTTAGCTTCGAGAAATCCTGCAATCAGGCGAAGCGTGGTCGTTTTTCCACATCCACTCGGTCCGAGCAACGAGAGCAATTGCCCCCGTTCGAGCTGCAAATCGAAATCCTGCAAGATCAGTTGGTTGTCATAAGCGACCGATACACGATCCAGAGTAAGCAGTGCCATATGGTTGAAGCCTCCATTACCTTTTAGTGAAGTAAGACAATCCCATCAGTCGTTCAATCAAGAACATTAGAATACCGGTCAAAATCATCAGCATTACCGAAATTGCTGCAATCGTCGGGTCAAAATAATTTTCGACGTAGGTCAGCATTTGAATAGGCAGGGTGCTGAAGCCCGGTCCTGTCATGAAGACGGAAATGTCGACATTGTTGAATGATTCCAGAAAGGCAATCAGGATAGCCGCAATAATACCCGAACGGATGTTGGGCAGGACCACCTTGAAAAAGGTTTCCAGTCGTCCGGCTCCCAAGCTGAGCGCTGCTTCCTCAATCGCAAAATCAAAGTTGGACAAACTGGACGCAATGACCCGTATAATGAACGGCAGCATAATCACCGTATGTCCGATCAACAGTCCTGCGTATACCGGCAAATGATAAACAATGATCAGATAACGCAGCAGCGTAAAGCCCAGTACAATACCCGGTATGAGCAGCGGGGAGAGGAACAAAGCATTCAGCGCATCCTTCCCTCGAAACGTAAAACGACTAAGCGCATAAGCGGCAGGCATACCGATCAGCAGCGCCAGGATGTTACCTAGCAAAGAGACAACAATCGACGTTTTGAACGTGGACATAAACAGATCCACTTCAAAAATATTTTGGTACCAGCGCAAGGAAAAGCCCTGCGGAGGAAATTTTAATACCGTGCCCGGCTCGAAAGAAGTGACCGATATGATCAACAGCGGACCGAGCAGAAAGACGAAGACCAGCAGGCTAAAGAAGCCTAGTCCGTAATGTTTCTCCCGCATATCCACCTACCCCTTCGGATTGAGTTTATGGGCCGCCTTATTTAAGAGACCGACCACGATAAATGTAATGACAATCATAATCGTTGCAATAACAGAGGCGAGAAACCAGTCATTCAGCGTCATCGCGTTCTGATACAAAAATGTAGCGATGACACGCTGTTTTCCTCCAAGCAGTGCTGGTGTCGTATAAGCCGTAAGGCTGCCCACGAAAACGAGAATGCTTCCGATAATCAGGCCCGGCACAGACAGAGGAAATACAATTTTACGGAATGCGCTGAATTTGGAGGCACCGAGACTCTGAGCCGCATGGACGAGATCACCGTCGATATTTTCGAGTACACCGATCAGTGAAATAATCATCAGCGGTAAAAATAAATGAACCAGACCAATAATCATCGCTGCCGGGGTATACAAAATATTGAGCGGCTCATCAACGAGTCCTAAACCGATGAGTAAGTTATTCAACAGCCCTTTACGACCCAAAATGACCATCCAGCTAAATGACCGCACCACCGGACTGGTCAGCAAGGGAAAGATAGCCAGCGCCAGCAAAATCCCTTTATGGCGTGGTGCCTTTTGCGAAATATAATAAGCCGTCGGGAAGCCGAGTAGCACGCATACGAGCGTTGTAACGACACTAACTTCCAGCGTAGTCAGCAATATTTTCAGAAAATAAGGGTCCTTGAAGAAATGGAGATAGCCTTCTAGGGTGAATGAGCTGTTCTGTACGAAGGTCGAGCCGATCGTTAACACAATCGGAATGACCATGAACGCCGCCAGAAAGAGCAGACCTGGCAGCAGCAGCCAATACAAGTATGTTTTCTTCATGGGTAGCTCCTTGCGGTTATCAATATGTTATTCCTTGTTCAGCACCTGAATAAATAGCTCCAGAAATGCCTCGCTGTCCACCTGTTCGCACACGTTCATGTTCGGGCCATGATTGAGACGGTTCTGTACATCGCCCACCGTTTGTCCGTCACATATACGGCTGGAGGTTTCCACATCGACATACATTGGCGAAGTTTCCACCAGCCTCGAATTCAGCGCAACGCCCACGGCAAGCGGATCATGAAGCGCACACGCTTTTACTCCGTTACGTTCCTCATAACGCTTGGTATAAATGGCCGTGCTTTCAGCCACATAGCTGCGAATCGCCGGATCTGTGAGACGGGCAATGTGGTCCGCCGTTAGCAGCGCCTTCCGTGTTACATCCAGTCCCACCTGGATCAACCGCCCAAATCCGGCATGAAATACGATCCGCGCCGCTTCCGGGTCAGCATACATGTTATATTCCGCTACAGGCGTAATATTGCCGCATCCGTGAATAACACCACCCATAAAAATGACCTCTTTGATGTATCGCGTCAACTCCGGGCATTTCAGAAGCGCCAATGCCAGATTCGTGAGCGGCCCGGTGCAAACCAGGGTCACTTCTCCACGGTGAGCCATGACTGTATCAATGATGATGTCCGGCGCAAAACCCTCGGACGCAGAAATAGTAGGGACAACCTCACTCAATGCGCCGCCAATGCCGTCTTCTCCATGAATCCGATGCTCATGCAATCCTTTACGGATCAAGGGAGCATCGGCCCCCCGATAGACCGGAATATCCGGTCTATCCAAAAGGTCGAGGATTTTGCATGTGTTCAATGTTGCCTGTTTAAGCGATACATTACCGCACACGGTAGTAATCGCTGTAACATCCAGTTGGCCGCTTTTGGTGGCTAATAAAATACCCAGCGCATCATCAATACCAGTATCTACATCTAATATGACTTTTTTCATTATTGAGCAACTTCCCGGTTCCAGCGATCCGTCCATGCCTTGATATGGTCATTGACGAATTTCATATCCAGCTTGGTCAGCTTGTTGACCACATCTGCACCATACGTAATTCCTTCTGTATCCGCACCGGACAGCACTACCTGCGTATTCACCGGAGAATCAACCTTCGCCTTGGCGGACTTCTCTTGAACTTCCTTGCTCAGCTGCCAGTTGATAAATTCCTCAGCCAATTCTTTTTGGTCGGAGCCTTTCACCACGTTGATTGTGTTCATTACTGCATAAGCACCTTCACTTGGTGCCACAAATTTGGCTCCAGGCACAGCTGCCTGCAAATCTTTGAAGTACATCTCCATAATCGGTCCGCCCGCGATTTCCTGCTGACTGAACATGTTGACGAACTCGGAGGTTTTGCTATAAAACTTAACGATATTCGGACTCAGTTCTTTCAGTTTCCCGAATGCCTGGTCTTCATTAAACTCTTTACTACCCGCTACCTTGGAGGCCGCGTCTACAACCATCGGTCCAGCCGTAGCCGTAATGTTCGGCAGGGTCACGTTTCCTTTGAACTCACTGCCCCACAGATCAGCCCAGGAAGTCACATTCTTTTTAACCAGCTCCGGGTTGTAAGCAATACCGAGGCGCCCAATCGTATAAGCAGGGCCATACTCCTCACCCAGCGGTGCTTTGGCAATATCATAAATTTGATTCAGGTTCGGCATTTTGCTGCGATCCAGCTTTTCAAACAAACCCTGTTGAATCCCCTGTTGGGCATAATAATCAGACAGATAAATCAGATCGACGTCTGTGCTTCCTTGACTAATTTTGTTCAACCGTTCTGCGTTATTCCCAATCTCTACTACAATATCAACGTTATGTTCCTTCTCAAAAGGCTCGTATACTTCTTTGTTAAAGAAGTCCTCGGAGAAGCCCCATGTGGAAATGATTAGCTTCTTCTTGCCATCAGCCGAGCTGCCTTTTCCATCTTCCTGACCTCCAGTAGCATTGCTGCCACAACCTGCAAGCACAACAGATGCCAAGGTCAAAGCCATGAACCCTTTAAACCATTTTTTCATTTGAAACTCCCCCTATTTATTCATTCTGAGAACCTGATAACACAAAAAAGAAAAGTACTCTTGTAAAACAAGAATACTTTTCTTCGTAAACAAAGAATAAGTTGATCCCGCTGCGCGTTATAACAGGTTCTCCCCTCAGATAGATCCGAAGCGAAAAGCCGAATATCCAATTGTATTAGGATTCCTTCAGTATGATGTTCGTGATTGCCCACTGCGTTGCTGAATCATAGTCACGCAGTAGAGCTTCAATATCGAGCCCCATATCCTCAATCAGCTTCTCGCGAAGTCTCTTCTTATACAGCATGGACATTCGGAAATCCACTTCCAGCTTCAAGCCGGGGGCTTCCACTTCCAATGCCGCCGAGCGTGGAGAACGCCGGTGCTTCGCCACAAAGGTAACAATGTTGTTCTCAACGGTGGCCCGCAGTAGCGTGGTCCCGAAGCCGAACAGTTCCTTTGAAATTTCGTTGTAAATCTGGCACATCCGCTTCTTGCTTTCATTACTGTCGAGCAGCGTCATGAACCCACCCTCATCAGCATATTACGTACAATCAATCTTTCAACACGATAGATTATACATAAATATATGATAAATAGCAATAAAAATCCCTAATACAATAACATATGATGCGAAAAAGCGAACAATATGTCGAACTTTGTAGAGCTTTAGAATATTTTTGTGCATTTTTTCGGCTGAGATATCATAACCCCTGGATAGGCAAGTAACGTTAAGCCATAAACTTTACCGTTCTTCACTTTTGGTACGATGCTGAGTTACATAAATAAAAGGATATTCGCCTTTGCTTATTTTACGTTTCCACTCTTGAATCATATCCTCTTGGGTTGGGGGGTTCCCATTTACGATAGCTCCAGTAGTTTCTTTAGCCATACTTTTTATCCTCTCACGCTAGATTTAGTTATTGCGTCTTTATCTTTTCTCCGGTCATTTTGATGTTACCATCCATTTCCACCAAACTCGTTTTACATTTTAAACCGATGGCATCCTTCGCCGTGACTTGTATTGTGTTACCCGCATTGAATACCAAGTTTCCATCAGCCTTAACACGGATGTCCTTTTTACTCCGTAATTCAATTCCGTGGTCATCCAGCAGTCGAATTACCACTTCATCATCGTTCCCCGTGATTAAAATTTCATTTTCCTCAAATATAATGGCTTTGCGGTACTTGGTCATAAATATCTTCGTCGACGGGTCCTTAATAAAGTCACCGCCTTTGGATCTCTTTCGGATCGAGTGGGTTACAATAGCGTCTTTTTCTTTATTGGTCGGAAAGTAGATATCTACAAAATCAAAAAGCTCCGGCATGCAGTACCATCCCGTATTCCCTTCCGATGTATAAAATGTAGCAGTTGGAAAAGCAAAGGTTTCCTTGGCGTTCGGCTTGACCTTATCCATTTCATAAAAGAATACCTTTACATGATCCTGTTCAATTCCAATCACTTTCGACTTCAATGATATGCCACGAATGTTCTCGTTTACAATCAATTCCTGCTTCATTCCATCAGAGGTGGTTAGCACATATTCATGCCATAAGGTATTGTGTCGTATAAACGCAACAGACTGCAAGACATATAAAGCTTTCCCTTTGAATTTAACCTCAGTCCCAATTTGTAGCAGGACATCTTTCGGCCCCGTCGTTTGTACTTTATAATACAACAGATTGTCGTCTTTGCTTGCCCCTGGTTTGGTCTTTCTGGTCATGGAGTAGTTATACTGCTTCAGCTCACCTTTATGGACACCATCGGGTAATCCAAAATAAAACTGAGGGTTCTCTCCTATCGGATCAGGGATCAGTCCCCAACCAAGCCGAGAAGCCATACGTTTCAGAAACGACCAGTCCGTTTCGTCGAATTGCATCGTAAACTCCTGTAAAAGCTGCCCTTTTAAGCGGCTCGTACAATTGGCTTTAGGATATGATTTGAGTACATGTTCAAGTAATGCCTGTACCTTCATTTTCACATTTTGAAAGGATTGTCTATGAGGCACTTCATCCAGCTGACTTGTATAGGATAGGGCTTCGACGACCAAATGGGCTACATTGGAAACCATCTTGATTCTGAACTGCGTGACTAATCCCCTAAACAACACAATCTGTTTCTGATCATCATTCAGGTAAGAAACAACTAACTTAGCTCCTGCCTCCATATGTTCCGTATACTCTTTCATTTGAGTGCCGGTTAACACACCCGTTAAAAAGACTTTCACATGCTCATTCATTTTCTGCATAACTTTAACCTTCGGATTTTGAAGAGATAGAACCGTTCCGTTATACTTTATGATTGGATATCCCATGATTCTGCTCCTTTTGTCGGTTAGTTTACGTCTATACGTTGTTTGCCTACGTATTGAATGACATTTTGTAGCGTTCGATTGTGGCCTGTTTGATTGATATTCTTAACCAATTCAGGCAAGGTAATGTACGTATTATCCTTTTTCTGAAAGTAAATCCCCGTGACAGGTAGGGTTTCTATTCCGTGTGCATTTACCCCTGTAATATAATCCGCAATTATGACAATGTCCGTACGCCCATCCTGATTTAAATCCTTAAAGCTTACTGCTTTAATCTTGTCAATCATCCTACCGTTGTTACCATAAAATTCGGGAAATTCGTATAAAATCTTGTTATCCACATACTTTTGGTTGTTAACTTCCAAAAAAAACTTTGCTTGTATCAGATTATTCTTTTCCTCATCTTTTAAAGTAGATACAAATCTTACTTTTCCCCACCCACTAAGAATAGTGGTAAAAGACTGTCCTTCTTGAATAGTAAATGGTTCCAGATCAGGGTCGGGCTGAGCATCTTCATCTACATAATCAGCGCTGCGTTGCTGTTTTATGGATTTCTCCATGTTATATTCAATGGAAATATTATTTACTTTCTCTGATTTAGTATCCCACAGAATCCTCAAATGCAAGCCGTTTTTGGAGTAGAGCAGACTCCCATTTGTGATGATACTGGGCTGCCCATAGAGTTGTAGTACTTTGCCAAGTGTATCACCGATCTTCAATCCTCTTTTCGTTTTAAGCTTGGAATTTTCCAAGCTCACAGCTACTAGATAGCTTTCACCATCCACCAATTCCTCACCTTCAAGCTCAATCTTAGATAAGACTACAAATCTTATTTCTGGATTCTCATAGTTAGGATAAGATAAGTTCCATCTTCTGTAAGTCCCGTTCCCACTAATATATCCTCTATTGGAACTATCGTACCCCTCACCATAACCCCACTTATAAATAAGTTCTTTAATATCTGTTTTTTTATCAATTTTGTGCAATTGATATGAAATCTCAAAGTCCTCTTCCTGCAGGGGCTTAGGATCGGCAGATACAATATTTTTGACTTTGTCTGTCCTTTTATCTGGATAGTAGCCCATGCTTTCTTGCTTAACTTTAGCAGTAGCTGTTTTCTCATTGTTATAAGTATTAATGTCTGAAAGACTACATGCGGTTACTCCTAAAACCAAAAAAATCAACATAATGAAATAACAGTAACTTGGCTTGTGCATTTCTTTTCCTCTTTTCGAATTTCAGCTTATCGTTTGCCCGTTACCGTCCACTTTTTATTCGCTTTACCATAACTATCTTGTGCATTTTGGAGTGCCTTGAAGGTAACATCAGGAAGTTTTATACCTTCTGAGCTAGCAACATTTTGAGCTGTGCTTTTACTAATATTTGATAGATATAAGTCATAATTATCTGATTCTTTATTACTAAGTTTGTCATAGATGGATTTTACATTCTCGCCCCATTCACCATGTCCGGCATACGGACCATAATCTACTCTTTTCGAATTCATCCTTACAATTGGGGTTACCCAATTGCAGTATTGATATATATCACCCTTACCTTTAATTCCTTCTAAGTTATTGTTTTTAACTACAATTTGTCTGAACTCTTTGCCGTAATAAATATATCCTAATATTTTACCGAATATTAAATTATGTGCCTTTACTAAATCCTTTGCATAATTAGTCTCAACCCCATGCTGACCATCAGCTGCTCGATTTGTACTGCTTGTATTAAAGCTTCCCGTTCCTTCCTGAATAATAATAGCTAACAAAAGACGTGGATCAATCTGAATATGATATGTTTCTTGTATGCTTTTTGTAGCTTCCCACAAACTGTGTAACTTTTCTTGGCTCCATTTTTGTTTAGTGAAATTTAATGAGCGCTTTTTGAAATATTTTTCAGCTTTAGAACTACCATTATACTGGAATTCAGCTGGTATCCATTTTCCAGCAGGGGTCTTTACATTTGTGCCTACAGGTTCGTCTTTCGATTCGTTGGTAACGGGCACTTCTGTTGGTACTTTATCAGTGGTATCAATCATACCCAACTTCTCTCGTATAGCTCGTCCTGCCTTCTCAGCAGCTAACTTTTCCCTGATATTTCCGCTTGCCTCAGCAGCCATCCAGCGGATTGTTTCTTTTTGCATCTGCTCTTGAGCCCACTTGGGGAACGTGGCCATTTCGCGGAGCTTGATTCGAAGTCCCTCTGCCAGCTTTTGCGCTTTACGCATCCCGACCTCGTCGCCGTTGGCTTTAGCGATATACCAATCCTCTTTGTATTTACGCATCCAGGTCTGGGCCCAATCAGGATAATTCAGTTTTTGTTTTTTCTGTTCTGCCACCAGATCAAAAGCCTTTGCTTTCCTGTGTGCATTAGCGGTTGTTAATGCTTTCAACATAGGTGTTGCACCAAACGTTGGCTCTTTCCACTTCATAGGCTATCTCCCTTTTGTAAGAATGCTAGAAAAGCCGTACATCGGAAATACATGTATCCTGATATTTCGTTCCACGTTCAACTGATAAAATAGTAAGTTTAATAAATGAGGTATTAATAGGCTCTTTAAATTTTTTACGTGTGTTAAAATCATTCATTTCTAGGGAAGAACCATCCGAGAATTGCAGTTTTAGCTTCTGAACTCTGTTATTCTCCCGATAACTTTTTTCGGATTTAGCATATCCGTTAATCAACTCGATACCCTTTACCTTCTGTGATGATCCCAGATTTAACAGTATAGTTTCCCCCTCCCCGTTGCCTTTCACGCCTTCACACCATGCAGTAGATGTATCTCCATCCACCAGATTTTTGGCATCATAAGTCTGCATGCCTTTACTTGGCAGAGTGGAGGAAGCTTTGATTTGATGCACTTTTATTTCGCTATCATATTCGGAAAAGTCATTAACGGTATAAAACCATTGCACAGGTGTTGCCATATTTCCATCAACTGTAGTGAAGGATGGGGCTTTACTTTCCAAACCTGTATTTATATTTAGTTTATAATTGGACGGCGAGTCTACCTTTTCAAACCATAACTCCGATCCATCACGAGACATTAAGAGTCGTTCCATCCCTTGGCCTAAAAGGCGCCCCTCTCCATTGCTTAAATTTAACAGGTACGTTTTAGTCACTGACATAGAATCAAGGGAGTAGATTATTTTATCTTTCTGATTCCATTGGTTGACTATCGCCATACCAGAATCTATATGGATTTTCTTAATGATTTTATGAGTTGATACATCAAATACGACAATATTCTGCTGGCTGTCAGTAAAACAAAACTGGGTACTGTCTGGAGAAAATTGTCCTTGATGAATGTCATCTACATCGATAGAACTTCCATCTAATTGAATAGCTGTTGATTGATTAGTTGACGTGTCATATATATACGTTTTATCTTTATCCTCATATAAATACTTCGTTAAATCAGAAGAAATTACTGGGTGGTTATAAGGCAGCATAAATTCATTTACTTTTTTACCCGAATCTAATTCATAAATCTGTATTATTAATCGCGCTTCTTTAAATAAATCTAATACGAATGCGATTTGATTCCCATCTTCTTGGATTCTCCCTACATCTACATAAGAATCTCGATATTTCTCTTTATCCTCCTTCGACTGTAGGAGACTAATCAGTTTCTCGGCACTTAAGTACCGTTCAACTTTTGACCCTTCCAACTGAACTAAAAATTCTGCAGGGTCTTCTTTACCTTCTTCTACCGTTAAAGCCCATTCTTTCTTGCTATTCTCTTTAGCAACCTCCGTTTTATCATTTTTATTAGATGGTTCCAACACTTCTGAAGCCATATCCACCGTTTTCGAAGAAAAGGAAGTAGGAACTTTTTGAGAAGCATTACATGCTGACAACACGATTAAAAAAAGAATGATTAATATGTTTCTGATCATCTTCACTTTGATCTATCCTTCCGATCAAGAATAGCTAGCCCTTTTACAGGATTAGGTTTTTCATCCAATGAATTTTTCACCACGCCTACTGAACTCAAAAATCTTACATACTCGTCTTTATGGACTGTAATACAAGCTGTTGAAGTCGGCCTACCTTTAGTATCATTATTGTAGCCCTTGTGTATATTTACGCCTTCTGCTGTAGTATCCTTTTTTTGGCTTCCTTTGGTTGCTGGAACTGCTGCACCATCCCGAATACGCAAAGCAGGATAAGAGCCCCGATGCAACCCTCCTACAAACTCATACACTCCATCTTTAACAGTTTTATCCTTGCTCTCATAATCAGGAAGTGTGCTGGCGTTTTTGCTTGTATACTTAATTTCGCCATCTATCACCACAATTGCCATAGCTCCATATCGACCTTCCGGGTGATCTCCTTGTTTATAACTATATGAGCCGTCTCCTTCAAAGAAAAACACGAGTGGTGCTTTACGGTTCGAAGACAGCTTCTTTTGAATGATACTGTTATTGGTGTAATCATTTATTCTATACAGAGCTTGAGCTTGATTACCTTTTATGCCTTTATTACTTATATAATTTTCAATCTTTTTCACCGCTACCAATCCATCTTTATAATCCTCAGGATTTAATGGCTTCGTTTCTTCCTTCGTCGGCTTTTCAGGAGTAGTCGGCGTCTTCTTGCCCGGTTCCGTTTTCGTTGTTGGAATAGTCGGCGTTGCAGCCTTATTAACCTTAGGCCATGGAAGAATGCCGTTGGCTACTTGATGCAGATACACTGCGAGTACATCACGACCATAGCCCTTATTCTCCAGACCGTATTTTTTCGCAAAATCTTGCAGTGCCGCGTTAAGCTCCTTATCCCAATCGCCTGTAGTTGGCAGCTTGTACGAGAAGCTGTCTGGATACTTCTTGGCAAGCTTGTTCAAATTCTCTCTGGCCAGCAGGCTGTTCACGCCATACTTACTCCGCAGAGCGGCGGCTTCCTTGGCTATGGCCTTTTGATCAGCAACAGTCAGCTTATGAGCCGCATCTGCGTATTGTCCAGATAGCTCTTCTAGCCGGTTCGCATCGAGATAGGAGCTGGTAGAATGTCCGCGAATCAGCTCGTTAATTAGCACATTGTCACGCAGCTGGTTCGCAAGAAGATGCATCTGCTTTTGCTTGGCTTTGTCATTTGCGCCGTGGGCTTCCCACCACTGGGACGTGTATTCATGCATTTGTGCTCTGGCCCAGGCAGGCATACGATCTATTTCTGCCACCTGCTGACGTAATTGTTTGGCCTTGGCTGCCGCTTCCTTAGCACCCTTTTTGTCCCCTGCTGCCATGGCTTTATAGTAGTCCTTTTTAAATTGAAGCAGCAAATCCTGCACCCATTGTGGATATCCCTTTCCCTTCAATTCTTGAATCAGCGATTTATAGGCTTTCAGTTCTGCATCAGGCACCTGATTTTTCATAAACTTACTAGCCTTAATATGAAGCGTTCCGTCGGTTCTGATATAGCTGGTCTTGCAAGCCAGAGATATTTCGCGAGTAGCGGTCATCTGTACCTTTTTGCCGTGAAGCACCAAGTCTGTATCTGCTTGAAAGGTAATGTCATGATGGCTATACACATGAATACCGGATGCAGGATTTAAACGTACAAGTATCTTGTCTTTCTGGGTGGAGAGAGCTACTTCTTTATCATCGAATCTCGCCACTTTTTGAGTTTTGGTATGGAACAGCTTTCTTGTCGGCTTGCTGATTTCATCGCCTTTGTAGTCTCTCTTACGGATAGATTGAACTACGCGAGCTTCCTGTTCTTTATTGGACGGAAAATACAAATGGACATGATCCCCAAGCTCGGGCATGCAGTGCCAACCGATTCCACCACCGGTATACAAGGTCTGGTAAGAAAACCAGCACCCCTCAGCTTTGGACTGCACAGCATCCACGGACAAGTGAAGTTTAACCGACTCTCCTTCACCATTTAATTCAATAACTTTCCCTTCAATGGAGGCACCTTGTATGAGTTGATTATATATAACCTCCCTCGGAATGCCTGCTTCTGGAACAAGCGTATAGTCGTATGTCATGATACCCTGCTTCATCTCTGCATTCACCTGATCCATAACCCAATGCTTTCGTTGAAACACGACGACATCTCCAAGTTCAAAGCGTTTCGTATCCTCCACTTCAGCATATGTATACTGGGGGCCTGATTTTGTTTTTTGGAGGGAAAAGTTAATGCTACGCAGTTCACCTTTCACCTGATCTTTCGATGTACCCAGCCATAATCTCGGAAACTTTGATGTAATCTCGGCGATCAGTCCAGTTTGCAGATGAGAGGCCATTCTTTTTAGAAACTCCCAATCACTCTCCCCATACTGAATCGAAAAGCCGTCCAGCTTTTTATCGCTGTCAGTCAGATCAATAAAATCCCCGTGTGGATAGGCATCTATGATTTCGCGGAACAATTGATAATATGTCAAGTTGCTGTTTTGAAACGAACGATTTTTCCGTTGTTTATCCATCAAATATGTAAAAGAGGCAGCCTCTATGTACATGTGATATACGCCATTTTTGAATCCAATGCTAATATTAGTAACTATTCCTTTAAAAATACTAACCGTCCCTCGATCTTCATCCGTCTCATATACCTCCAGCACATCCTCATCATGTGCTAAACCGTCATACTTAGCATGATCCTCATCCGGTATGAGAGCAGTGATGTACACCTTGCCGTGCTCATTCACCTTCTGCGTCAATTCGAAATCCAGCAGCCGGACAATTTCATACGGTGCATTCACTCTAATATTTCCATAAGTCAGCACAGTTCCTGCCAGTCCCATCTTACTCCCCCCATTTGTCTTTCCATATGATGTCACTTCCTACAATCAGTAGCTAATCCTGCCCGTCTGTCGCGAATGAAATTTTTCCACACCACATGCATAAATTTGTGGAGCAGCTCATAAGAGCCGGAGATTGATCTACGTATACATCCTTCTTTCCATTCAACCAAGGCATAGAAACGCTCGGTTTGCAGGGCTGCGGAATGATTTTTCCGGAATTCCCTTTGTTAGCAGAAGAAACTATAGGGTTGTGCATACTGCGGCACATTCCGAATGAAGGAATATGAGTCTGCGTGTGAAAATCCTGAATATTCCCCTGCATTTTATCGCCAATACGAATCCCTCTGTTAGCTGAAACACTAAACCTCCCCGTATGACTTCCATAGTTACACTGTATCTGTGCCCCATCCACTACATAGCTCTCACTCATTCTTGGACTCTCCTTTGTATAGATGGCCCTCTGTATCGACCTTTTGTAATTTCAAGCCTGCCAAATTGAACCTTAAAATACATTCAGCCACATCAAGATCCACAACGATATGATGATTGGCATCCTGAACCCTGAATATCTTATGATTCTCCACTGCATATTCATCTAAAATGATTTTCCTCAGTGTACCGTCTCTATGATATTCACTAAGTGGTGATAAACACATAAGGCTAGGCAGGTTAGCCAGCCAATACCTTGTTTGCTGCATTCGCTGCATATTGGCAAAAACAACCAACTTCCAGCTTAATCCGGCTTGATATATATCAAATATTTCCTTTAGTTGTTCAGAAATTATGGATACAGGATGCTCTATAAAATCAATATAGTCCGCATCACCTGAAACATAAAATTGTAAAATAGATTCTTCATCCGTAAATGATGAGCTTTCTGCCCATTCCAATAACTGTCTGCGATTCGTCTCTACTGGATACATATACTCTGTAATACGATTATCCTGTTGAATCATGTAGTACTCCATAAGCTGTTGAATACACCGCCTCACTGATTCCTTTATACTCCCCTATTCTTACTTCCAATTCATCCTCGCATTTCAACGCCTTGAATTCAGGTAGTTGTGTAGCCTGTGAAATAGCATCCTTAGCCAACTTCACAATATAAGTATGGAAATGATCCGCCGCTTGGAGTACAAAACGCTCGACATCAGGCTCAATAATTTTATTCATATAGGGTTTTCGGAGCTGATTCAATTCATCCTCCAGCTCTCCCAGATAACTAAATGCCCATCCTGTATCATAAAATCCCTGACATGGCCGGGGATCGAAGAACCAGCTTTTATCGTAGGCTTCGATGACATAGTTATAGTTTCGATCCATCAGATACGTGCGTCTCATAGAATAAGTAATGTATCCGATCTTTGCTTTTGCCGTGTCTAGATGATTGGCTTGCAAGCAAATCCGCTGGAAGGATTGAATGAAGGATTGCATTAACTCTTCTTTTCTTTGTTCATACAAAGACATTACTTGGTGTAGTTTCTGATTCAGCACTTCTTCTGCATAGGTCTTTTGAAAGTGTTCTAGTGCTTCCAGTCTATTCATAATCCCACCTCTGAACCTATTATATAGAATATTTACATGATATTACTGGTTCTATCCTCCTATTTAATTACTCTTTTTTCATATGATGAGATTGAAAATGAATGTATAAAAAACCAAAAAAATCATTAAATAATTTCATAAATATGTATTCGTATATCCTATATCTCTCAAAAAAACTCCTCACTAGACCTACGAAATGAAGGTTTGCGCAAGCGAATAGGTAAATGGAAGTAGAAAATCGCGGCCTACAATGAAATAATCATGTATAGGGGCAGTACCAGCGAATGTGACACCACCCGCAAAGTAGTTACCACCAATTTCCACATGTTTGCACTTCATGACAGCTACGTGGTTCAAATTGCGCCTTGGAAACCACGTTGAACCAGAATAACGAGTGCAAAGCAGAACTATGGTTCCGATGCCAACAAAAACCGGAACTTTTCACTGGTTTACTTTACGGGTTGTGACAGCTTCGCTGGTACTACCCCGTATAATTCATGCTAGACTCCAACAAGGCTAAAATCCGGCGATGCTGATCAATTGGGTAGACAACGCGGTGAAGTTTACAAACGCGGGGGAGGGTCACTCTCTCTGCTGCCACCCAATTGTATGATCATTCAAGCATTTGCTTAAAGCAGAGGCTGGATTCTACTCATGCATGGCCTAAAAGGGCACAAAAACCCGTGACCGATATCGTCACGGGTTTTCATGTCATGGATATTTGCTAATAGTAGTAATGCCACTCTCAACTTACGTATACGTGCAGGGCTGAGCCTAATAACGCTTGGGAGCAGCCAGCTTGGCCAAATCCGACATATACGTAAAAAAGGCTTCCGGGTCTGTGTCATATACCAGATTGACAGGGCGGCCTTCCGCCTGCTCCACGGTTCTGCCCTGACTCGGGCCGTCTGCTATAACGCTGCAATGTACCGTCTTTTTCTTTACAATATCTGGACGTCCCACCGATGCGGTGGTCAGCACATCCCACAGGTAGTAGGTCGAGTTCGTCTCGCTATAGACGAGTGGCGGACAGCCTGCGTAGCAGTTACCCAGAAAATCCACGCCCTCATAGCGGCGCTCGGCAGCCCAACGTTTACGTACGGCTGGCGTTAATGGCACTTTGCTTGTGCTTTCCAGTGCCACCAGATCAATGGTAATGCCGCTTTGCCATACCCGATATGCGGCTTCTGGATCCCAGAACACATTCCATTCTGCTGTGCCATCATGCTCGGGCTCCTCTACATTCCCTTTTTCAAAGGTACCGCCCATCCATACCAGCTTGTCAATTTTCGCTTCAATATCCGGTGCCTCATCCAGAGCGCGTGCCAGATCGGTCAGCGGTCCAGTGAACAGGAGCAGTGTTTTGCCTTCGGCTCCACGTACCTTTTTGATCAGATGCTGATGAGCCGGCAGAGCTGAAAGCGGCGCTTCCATTTCTCCCGATTCATTCAGCACTGGCAATGCATCTACATAAAAGGAATGTAAACGCCAAGCGGCAGGAAATGGATTTTTACCGCGTGAATTAGATTTAGCGACTTCCACAGGCCCTTTATTTCGCCCAAAACGATCAATAATTTTACGGCTGGCATCCGTCGCAGGCTCCAGGTAACCATCTGCTGGAATAACCGATACTCCGGTCAAATGAACTTGCTCCATCTGAAGCAGCATAAACAGGGATACCAGATCATCCACTCCACCATCATGATTAAAATAAACGTTTGTCTGACTCATCTGTCTCTTCCTTCCTTATATCCCCGCGTAACAGGCATGTTCTCATCGGCAATCATCCTTAATTATGCCTGATCGCTTCGCTGGAGTAAATGTGCTATACTATTTTACATCAACAAAAAAATGACCTATATTTACCATTAATGTATAATTCAAATTTTATGCAATTACTTTTATAATCTAATGAGCAGCAGGGAAGAAGGTGCAGCCTATGGTATCCAATCTGAATGCAGCCGGGGATGGTTTGCTTGCCATCATTGAAGAATTGCGAAGCGAGCTTATTACAAAGGCACAGCATGAAGCCTTTACCGACCCTTCCATTGTGGAGCTAAGTCAACGTCTGGATCATTATGTAGTCCTTGCCCAACAAAGAAAAAAGAAAAGCTAATACCTCTTTGGTCCCCACCACAAAATTTTCCCCCTCTCGGGTCAGTTAACATATAAAGCACCCATTCCCTGTCCCGGCCCTGATCCTCAGGTTCTGCCGCTGGAGCAGGGATTTTTTTGTTTACTCCGTGCTTTTACCCTTCCACCTTCGCTCCATAGGATCGGGCTACGGCTACCGCCTGCTGGATATCGAGCTTGGCTCCGGTGATATCCAAATCTTTAAAATTCACGCCATCCATCTTCGCACCACGCAGGTCCGTTCCTTTAAGCTGAGCCCGGTGCAGCCTAACTCGGGTAAGATCCGCTTCCCGCAAATCTGCCTTTTCCAGATTACATTCGGATAAGTCAGCTTCCTTGAATCGTATTTTTCGCAAATCCTGTTTTCTTAAATCTGCATGACGCAAGTTCGTGTATGACCAATCTCCGCCTGTAATCGTGATACCATCCATATTCGCCCCCGCGAAATCTGAGCCTACCAGCTTGCAGTTATCAAACCGGGCCACAAACAGATTGGCACTGGTAAATAGACAATTCGTAAAGGCAGACTCCTTGAAATGAGAGGCATTCAGGATGGCTCCGGTAAAATCACAGTCCACAAAAGTACAGTCTTCAACAAGAGATTCATTCATCTCTACTCCCCGAAAGCGACAGCGGATAAACTCACAATTTCTCCACTCGCCTTCCCGGGCATCCATCGGACCAAAATCACGCGCTTCATAGACCTCATCTGTATAAAAAAACATGTCATCTCCCCCTATTCTTTATCCCTTAAATCAGGAACTCAGCATTTCGGCAAGACCCTTCAAAACCCCTTTTCATTTTACAGAGCAAGCCCTTCATCATCTCATGATCCTCTGTCGTAAACTCGGCCATGCATGCACAGATCAGCTTGGTGTAATACGGCACAACCGTCGCCAGCAACTCTCGTCCGGCCTCCTTTAGTCCGACAGTTACCATTCGTCCATCGCTCTCGTGGGCCACTCGTTCAAGCATGCCATCCCGCTCCAGACCATCAATTAGCCCCGTCATGGTTCCCCGCGTTACATCGGCCTTTTCTGCCAGCTCTGATGGTGTCATCCGGTACGGCGCATGACAATGCAGCAGGCTAAGTACGATAATCCGACCCTGAGAGGCACCCAGCTTGGCCAAATCCATATCCATTTCTCTGAAAATATCGTTAGCCAAACGCGCAAATGTCACAAAAGTCTCCATATTGCCCACTTCTGCTTCCTCTTGCCCAAAACTACGCAGCACCCCGCGTATAGAGTCATTATGAAAATTAAAATTCATGGTCTGTCCATTCCTCCCCTGATCTCGTTTCTTCCGTCAAACGATAGCTCCTCCATTCCTCCGGCAGTAAAGAAGCATACGGCTCCTTGGCGAACCGGTCGTCTACCAGCACTAGCAAGCCTTCGTCGTATTCTGTACGGATAAGCCTGCCCCCTGCCTGAAGAACCTTGTTCATCCCCGGATACACATAAGCATAGTTAAAACCATTCCGTCCCTGTTCCGAAAAATAATCCCGCAGCACATCGCGCTCTGCGCCAATTTGCGGCAATCCTACACCAACCACTACGACTCCGTTCAAACGATCACCCGGCAGATCAACACCTTCCGCAAACACGCCACCCAGTACGGCAAAGCCGAGCAGGGTACGCTCTTGTCCCGGCTGAAAAGCCTCCAGAAAGCGGTCCCGCTCCGGTTCGGTCATGCCTGGACTTTGTACCAGCGTATCCGCGGACACGCCCCGGGTCATAAATTCCTCATATACCTCTCGCAGATACGGATAGGAAGGGAAAAATACGAGCATATTCCCTTGGCGCTCCTCAGCCAATCCCGCCAGCATATTTGCAATGGCTCCCTTTGAGCGCTCACGATCCCGATAACGGATAGAGAGCGGCAGCAGGCGTACATCCCATTGCTCCTGATGAAAGGGAGAAGGAACCTGCAAGGTGTAATCTTCTTCTCTCGCTCCCAGCATGTCCCGGTAATACGCAAGCGGTGTCAACGTCGCAGAAAAGTAAATCGCCGAGCGATAGCCCTTCACAGCCTGTCCTAGCAAATGCGAGGGATCTAGGCAGAACAGCTTGACCCGCACTTCACTGCGTCCCGCCTCAATATAGGTAACGTAGCGTTCATCGTACAAAGCTGCAATTCGCAGCATGTTTTGAGCGGCAAAATACGTATCCAACAGCAACGTATAGGCCGCTCCCGAGTTACTCGTACTACCGACGCCCGCTAACAGCTCACGTTCGGCTGCCTCTACAAAAGATGTCAATAGATCCAGCACCTCATGCGGTGCCTCCGTATTTACTGCTTTTCCTGTATCCGCGTACAGCTTGCGCAATGCAATCATATGCGCGTTAACTGCACTAGCCGACCCGGCAACCTCCGGGCTTAGCAGCTTGAACTCTTTTTTCAATTCCAAAAAAGACGATTTCAACATTTCCGCCGAAAACATATCCCGACCGCGTTCCACCAGATTATGCGCCTCATCCACCAGCACGACACCTTTTCGCTTGTGCTCCTCCAGCAGTCTTTTCAGGGAAATACGCGGATCAAAAACATAATTATAGTCACTGATTATACCATCCGAGGCATACGCCACGTCCAGTGAAAATTCAAAGGGACATACCCTGTGTTTGCGTGCATAATACTCGATTACCGCTCGGGTCATCAATGTCTCGTTCGCCAAAATATCGGACACCGCACCGTTGATCCGGTCGTAATATCCCTCGCACATGCTGCACGCTCCGGCATCGCAATCATTTTCATCCTTGAAGCAGATTTTATCCTTCGCCGTCAAGGTTACTACATGCATATGCAGCCCTTGGGCCTGCATTTTGGCATACGCTTCTTCTGCTGCTGCGCGGGTCGTGGTACGGGCCGTCACATAATATACCCGGCTCACCAGCCCTTCACCGAAGGCCTTGATTGCAGGAAACAGGGTAGATACCGTTTTACCGATACCCGTAGGCGCTTTGGCAAACAGATTGACCCCTTCTGCAATCGTCTTGTATACCGAACCCGCCAGAGGCCGCTGGCCTGAACGATACGTGTCAAAGGGAAAGGTCAGTGTTGCAATACTGGCGTTACGCTTCTCTGCATGTGCTCTCAGCAGGAATGCATACGGCGCATAACCCTCGACCATCCTCAGCGCAAAGCTCTCCAGCTCTGCAAAGGATAACTCCCGTCTGAAGCGCCGAATTTCTCCACTGTGTACCTGCACATAAGTAAGCTGGGCTTGCATGGAATTGCGCTGCTCTCCTCGGGCAATCATATAGGCGTACAGAAACGCTTGCGCCCAATGCACGGGTTGACCATCCCCCGGAATATCTTCGAGAGGAATGGAAACCGACTTGATTTCATCAACCGTCCATATGCCGTCCAGCTCAATCAGTCCATCACAGCGGCCCTCCACGATAAATAGAGCACCCTCATATGGAATTTCTGCACGCAGATGCACCTCTTTGCGGTCATGCTCCTTATAGCTTTTTTGGATAAGCTGATGCACGCGTGTTCCTTCCAGCATGCTGCTGTTCGAGCGGAAACCACCGTGAATGCTGCCGCTCCGATGCACATATTCCACAAGGGGACGCACCGATATGTAAATGGGTTCCTTCATACGATCACCCGTTCCAGTCATTAGTCCTTTCACTGTATCACGTAGACAGACGAAACGTAAGAGACATAAGGATTGTTTGTCATCTAAACTGGTATTCACTCATGACCTCTTTTTTCCGAAATATAGAAATAGGGCTTTTAGCTTTCACATCTTAACGACACTACATCTCAAATTACAATCATAAGGGATAGGGATATGTTAAAAGAACTAATCAATAATTTTGCGTTATTAACGAGTTTCTTATTCTTTGGAAATTTACTTTTGCGAAAATATGAACGTTACCTGGAAAAACATATATTCCTTTACCGGATAATGAATGGCTTTATGCTAGGCCTGTTTGGCATTCTGTTAATGACGACTGGTTTAATCAGCGGAAATTTTGTAGTCGACCTGCGCCAATTGGCTATTATCATATCCGTTTATATGGGAGGACCGATATCCGGTCTGTTGACCACCCTGATCATAAGCCTATACCGAATTTACCTCAATGGTGGTTGGACAGATATTTCTCTGACTGCTACTGCCAATAGCATCCTGACACTGGCTATTTCCCTTGCCTTTATTCGAGAACAAAACTTGAAATTCGGAAAATGGATGTTGGCCGTGCTTGGAGCTGTTGTCGTGTCGCTGTTAGCTACTTTCTATCTGATTGAGCATCCCAATCCTGAATCTACAATACTGTTCGCAACCATTACGATGCTTGGCGGCCTGTTCACTTATTTTATGGTGTCCCATATCAAAAAAACAGAACGGGCCATTCATCTACTCAAAGAGGCCGCGAATCGGGACCATTTAACCGGATTATACAGTCCGCGTGCTTTTGATGCGCTATTTGAAGAGGTCTTTCATACTTCCAAGACGACAAAACAACCCTTTGGGATCGTGATGTTGGATATTGACCACTTTAAAAATATTAATGATACGTATGGTCATTTGAACGGTGACACCGTCTTAAACCAATTAGGGAATTTGTTAAACCGGGAGTCTACAAGGAGGACATACCCCTCACGTAAAGGTGGAGAAGAATTTGCCATTCTGATTGGAGATTGCGACAGCCAGAAAGCAGCAAGCTTTGCCGAAAAGATTCGAAAGGCTGTGGAAAACGGTCCCTTTCAACTAAATGACGGAACCATCCTTCCTCTGACGGTATCTATCGGAGCAGGCAGCTTTCCTACCATTGCAGCGGATAAATTATTGGAGAAGGTGGACGACGCTCTATATGAAGCCAAACGCTCAGGACGCAATCGGGTAGAAATAGCAAAACGATAATTATAAGTCGCTAAATGTCTGGAAAGCTGGATTATTGTTAATAAAAAGTGGTAAAATGGAAATAAGATTTGTATTAGAAAATCTTCTGCCGTTAGAGGAGACATGCCTTACAATCGACATGGGGGGTGAGCTTTTTGGACCTCGAACAATTGGAAAAACTCATGGAAAAAGAACGCTGCGAACTAAATCGTATGGCAACCTTACATGGGCTAAAGGATGAACGTGTATTGGTCAAATCCTCTCGGCTTGACCGAATTATGGACAAGTATCTCCACACCAAGCGAGCGATAAATGGTGACAATCAGGCACATCCATAGAAAAAAGCTACACCGCTGCCCTTTACGGGCAGCTTTTTTGTCTTCCCTTACTTCCCTACTTCCTCGCTTACTACTTTCTTCGGTACTCCGTCCGCAGTAGTTCCTGCGTAAACGTAATCCATTCTCTCGCGGCAAAGGACAGATACCGATCCTTTCGCCAGATCATCCCTAGATGCCAGGGAATGACGGGATCAACGAGTGGAATAACACGCAATCGTTCAGAATCAAGTTCACGGCAAATCGCTTCCGGCAGCAGCGCTACCCCCAGGTTCGCAGCAACCATTTCGCTGATCAGGTCCCACTGTGAGCTTTCATAGACGACACGCGGCTGGAAGCCAGCCCGGACACACTCTGCAATAATACGATCATGCAGTGTAAAATCCTCGCGGAACAGCACAAATGATTCCTCCGCCAGTGCTGCCAGCGGTACCTCTGTACGTTCTGCCAGTACATGCGTGGGATGAACCAGCAAGTTCAGCTTTTCCTCCACGAACAGAAACGTCTCGAATATATCCCCACTCGCTGGCAGCACAATGACGCCGATATCCAGTGCACCCGCACCTACGTCCTGTTCTACTTTTTTTGCCCCATCCTCAAATAGCTGAATGGTCACATCGGGATATGCCTTGTGAAATTCCCCAATGACACGCGGAAAAAAGCTCGATCCGACCATGGGGGGCAGACCGATACGGATGTGCCCTTTTTTCAGGTTCATCAAATCACTCAGCTCGGAGGACAAGCTCTGGAAGGACTTCACAATCGCTTGCGCCTGAAGCTCAATCACCTTGCCCGCGTCCGTCAGCTCGATTCTTTTGCCGATCCGGTCAAACAAAGCGACACCCAATTCATCCTCTAGGCTTTTAATCGTCTTGCTGATCGTCGGCTGTGTAATGAACATGCTCTGGGCCGCCTTCGTAAAGCTGCGCAAGCGCGCGACCTCCAAAAAATACTGCAAATGTCGGATATCCATCCCATCACCTTCTTCCATAGACAAATGGAATACATCGTATTCTTTATATGCATTTTACTCATGAAAACTTGTGATGTAAAATTTCATTACAGTTTGAAAAATAACGGAACTCATAGATAGGAGCCATTATATATGAAAAGCTTCATACGCGGTGTCCTCCAGATCGCCGTCCTGATGGCCTTTTCGCTCATCCTGAACGCGGTGGTCTCCTGGCTCCACCTGCCTGTACCCGGTAGCATTATCGGCATGCTGATTCTCTTTATTCTGCTACAAACGGGCGTGCTCCGTCTAAGCTGGATTGAGATCGGCGCAAACTGGCTGCTGGCCGAACTGCTATTATTCTTTATTCCCTCCGCTGTCGGCGTTATGAATTATTGGCCGATGCTGGAGCACGATGGGATGAGCATTATGCTGGTCGTACTGCTTGGTACCTTTCTCGTGATGGCCTGCACGGGCATGATCGCCAGTCTGCTCGGCAAACGAAAGGAGCACAAATCATCATGATCGGTCTTCTATGTATTGTATTGACGCTCGCTATTTACTGGATGGCCAAACGCATGTACCGCACGCTCCCCAAGGTGTATATGTCTCCACTACTCATTACACCGATCATTATTATTTTAGTTTTGACGCTTTCAGGTATAAATTACCGTTCCTATAATTCGGGTGCCCACTTGCTCTCCATGCTGCTCCAACCAGCCACGATTGCATTTGCCGTCCCTTTGTACCGATATTTCCCTGTGCTGAAAAAACACGCGGCCCAAATCGTACTTAGCGTGCTGTCCGGTTCAGTCGTAGCCGTAATATCCTCCATGGTACTCGCCAAATGGATGCATCTGGATTCCTCGCTGATGAGCAGCCTGATTCCTCGCTCCATTACGACACCGATTGCCATGAATGTTTCACAGACGATTGGCGGTAATCCGACAGTCACGGCTGTGTTTGTTATTTTAACCGGATTGAGCGGTCTCATTATCGGTCCGATGACCGTGAAGCTGTTCCATATCGAAAATGAAGTTTCGCGCGGTGTACTGCTCGGTACCGGAGCTCATGGTACAGGTACCTCCAAAGCGTTCGAGTTCAGTTCGCTGACGGGCACTATTTCCAGCATCTCTATGGTGCTCGCCGCCCTCTTTACCTTGGCGGCTGCGCCGTTCCTGTTCCACTTGATGCTGTAAGCTCAGTAAAGCGCAAGATATTAAATGGACACTGCCCCTGATATACAAAACGAAGAAGCTCCGTTCCACTAGCCGTAGTGGGACGGAGCTTCTTCGTCTATTTGGAAGTAAGGCCCCTCATCTTTCATGCAATCAAATTGCTTTAACAGCGCCGGGTTTATCATCTTCTTCAACAGGTGTCACGGCTTCACGTAAATAAGCGTCCAGTTCTGCCGCATATTGTCGCTCTTGCGCGGCGCTCCAGCCTGCATGCTCAGACATCAGCGCAATGACGGGCTGCTTCCAGCGCTTTACTCCGTCAATCTCAAAAAACAACGCTCCGGTGCGGCGTATGAAAAAATCAGACGGTGTCACCGTCATTTCCTGCTCCATGGCATACAGGAGCGGGACACGCATTTCCACAGGCAGCGCCGCTTCCGTCTCGCTGGCCTCCCTCATGCTGCGTGCCGCTATGGCAAACAGCCGCTCCGCATTGGAGCCGTAGCGGGTGGCCCACGCTCTGGTGGTTTCTGGCGGCAATCCGAGCGCAGCACCTGCTGCCGCTTGCCCGCTCACGAAGGCATCCCAACCGGCGGAGCCGCCTACGTTACCGCCCGAGATCGGGATGTGCCTGGTGCGGCATGCCCGGAAGGTCTGCCCATGCAAACGCCCCAGCTCCCGTACCGCACGGTCTACAACCAGCTCGGACATTTTCCGGTAGCCTGTCAGCTTGCCGCCCGCAATCGTGATCAGGCCCGAACGGGATTCCCAAATTTCATCCTTGCGCGAAATTTCCGAAGGGCTTTTGCCGTCCTCATAAATGAGCGGCCGTACACCTGCCCAGCTCGATTCCACATCCTTGACGGTCAGCTTCACATCAGGGAACATACCGTTGATCGCTTGGAGCACATAGGTCCGATCTTCAGCGGTCATTCGGGGATGAGCTGTATCCCCTTCATATACCGTGTCGGTCGTACCTGCGTACGTTTTCCCGTCACGGGGAATGGCGAATACCATCCGTCCATCCGGTGTATCAAAATAAACGGCCTGTCTGAGCGGGAATCGCTTGGCATCGAACACCAGATGGACACCTTTAGTCAGACGAAGCACCTTGCCTTCTTTGGACCGATCCATCTCCCGCAGCGTATCCACCCACGGTCCGGCAGCGTTAATAACTAGCGAAGCCCGGATTTCTAAAGGTTGCCCCGTTACCCGATCCGTTACACTCGCGCCGCTGATTCGTCCATCATCATACAGCAGCTTGTCGGCCTTGGCGTAATTTACAGCCAAAGCCCCTCGTGCAACAGCCTCCTTCATAACCTCAATCGTCAAGCGGGCATCGTCCGTACGATACTCCACATAGCTGCCGCTTCCCTTGAGTCCTTCCCGCTTCAACAAAGGCTCCCGCTCCAGCGTAGCCCGAATATCCAGCATTCGGCGACGTTCGCTATGCTTAACCCCGGCCAGAAAATCATATACCAGCAGTCCCACAGAAGTGGTAAATGCGTTAAACGTGCCTCCCTTGTGAAACGGAAGCAGCATACGCTCTGGCGTGGTCACATGCGGGCCATTTTCAAATACAATTGCCCGCTCCTTCCCGACCTCGGCTACCATTTTAACCTCAAACTGCTTCAAATATCGAAGGCCGCCATGCACCAGCTTCGTGGATCGGCTGGATGTGCCTGCTGCAAAATCCTGCATCTCGACCAGAGCTGTCTTCAAGCCGCGGTCAGCGGCGTCCAGCGCAATCCCTGCCCCTGTAATGCCGCCGCCAATAATTAAAATATCAAAATGCTCACGCCCCATATGCTCCAAAACAGCCGTTCTCTTCTGCGCAGCAAATCCCTGTTCTCCCATCATCTATCCCTCCAGCTTTATAATCATCCACCGACCCTATCATCAAAAATACAAAAAAAGACCACGAACATCGCTACGGCACATGCCGAGCGGTTCATGGTCTCTCCAAGTCTCCTGACGGGTATTAACTTAACTATATCCTAGCACACACCGTACTCCGTGAAAAGGGGTTATTAGCTATTGCCTATAATGCTCAAAAAGCTGTTTGTTGGATGTCGTAACTGCTGTAGCTCCCGCGGCGAGAGCCGCTTCCACATCCTCCGGGGTACGAATCAGTCCTCCTGCCAAGATGGGAATCCCTGTGCGTTCACTGACCTCTGTAATCATGGGCGGAACAACGCCGGGCAGTACCTCGATGTAATCGGGTCGCGTTTTTTCCACCAGTGCGTAGCTTTTTTCCAGCGCAATCGTATCTAGCATGAATACCCGTTGTACAGCGAGAATCCCCTTCTTTTTGGCGGTCGCAATCACACCAGATCGAGTCGAAATAATACCGAACGGCTTAATCTCCTGACACAAATATTCAGCGGCATATTCATCATTCTTCAAGCCCTGTACCAGATCGGCATGCAATAGCATCTGCTTGTTGCGACTCCTGGCTAACTGGTAAAGGCTGCGTAGCTGCGCTACATGCGTATCCAGAAAAACCGCATACTCATAGGAGCTGTCCAAAATTCCCTCCAGCTGCTTCATGTGCTTGGCAGCAGGCAAAATGCGTTGTCCCTGAAATGGCATGGATACCCCCCTTAAATCCCTAAGCTAAAATGTCGATCAAATCTTTCAAATTTTATATTATCACTCTGTTCAACGAACGTGAAGCGGCTTCATTTTAGGCATATGCCCAGCACAAGGCTTGACTTTCATTTTATTTTGTAACTATAATAGTTACATATCCAAGTTTGTGAATGAACAGGATGAGCTTACGATCAAACTGACGAATCATCCAGATCATATTTATTAGGAGGCTATTTATTATGAAAATTGCAGTTATTGGTGCAAGTGGTAAAGCAGGAGGCAACATTGTTAAAGAGGCATTGGACAGAGGCCATGAAGTAACGGCGATCGTTCGTGACCCTGCCAAAGTCACAGACAGCCGCGCGACTGTGGTACAAAAAGACGTTTTCGATCTGAAAACAGACGACCTGAAAGGCTTTGACGTTGTCGTTAACGCTTTTGCCGCTCCACTCGGTCAAGAGCATCTGCATGTAGATGCAGGTAACGTTCTGATTGAAGCACTGCGTAATGTGTCCGGTACTCGCCTGATTGTTGTGGGCGGCGCAGGTAGCCTGTTCACAGATGAGTCCCAAACCTTGTTGGTAAAAGACACGCCCGGTTTCCCGGATTTCGTATACCCAACGGCTAATAATCAAGGAAAGAACCTGGAAATTTTGCGTGGAACCAGCGATCTGAACTGGACTTTCATTAGTCCTTCCGCTGAATTTGCTCTCGGCAAACGCACAGGCTCTTATAAAATTGGCAAAGATGTGCTGCAAGTCAATTCCAAAGGCACAAGCTATGTCAGCTATGAAGATTATGCGGTGGCTGTAATTGACGAAATCGAGAAACCACAGCATCTGAACCAACGCTTCACTGTGGTATCCGAGTCCTAATCCCTGCCAATTATTCGAATATACACGAATGAAAAAGACCCTTCGATCATTTCCCATAGGACATGGAAAGTCCGGTTTTGCTACAAATCGGACTTTCCATACACACTGTGAGAATATGAACCCGATGGGTCTTTTAGGTATGACTAGTTATATTATCAGGCCTCGGCTTCCTTCTTCTGCTCATGGCCGGAAGACTTCTTATCGCTAAAACACAGCTTGAGGATTGGGGGTGCAGCCAAAGTCGTCAGAATGACAGCAATGATGACGGATGTAAAATATTGCTGTGCCAGCAGACCCGTTTGCAGCCCGGTAGCTGCGATAATAAGCGCGACTTCGCCGCGAGATATCATACCGGAGCCAATCGCGAGCGAAGAACGGTTATTAAAGCCGGTCAGACGCGCCCCGATCCCGCCACCGATCAACTTCGTCACCATTGCAACCAGTGTCAATGCAACGACAAATCCGATCTGCTGCCCTACACCCTCGAAAGAGACATTTAATCCAATGCTGACAAAAAACACAGGGACAAAGATGGAATAAGCGATAGGCTCCACTTTTTCTTCCACGACATGCTTAAAGCTCGTTTGCGAAATGGCAATCCCGGCAGCGAAGGCTCCGATAATGCCCGCCATACCCAACATATCTGCAAAATACGCAAACCCGAAGCAAATGATCAAAGCAGCGGTAATGGTGGCCTCTGTCACCTTGAGCGGAGCAAGTATTTTCATGATCCAGGGAACCACAAACCAACCTCCGAATATAGCGACGACAAAGAAAAGAAGCTTTTTGCCGACAAGAAGCCCCAGAGAGGTTCCCCCTCCTACCCCGAATATACTCATCAGCACTGCCAGCAGCACCACAACAAGCACATCATCCAACACCGCTGCGCCTAAAATCGTCGAGCCTTCTCGGGTGTTAAGCTTGTTCATATCCTTTAACACCTGCACCGTAATGCTGACGGAAGTAGCGCTCAGGATAACTCCGAGAAACCATCCTTCATGCACCGAAAATCCAAAGGCTTCTCCGACTGCAAAACCGCAAATGAGCGGCAAAATAATTCCCCCGACTGCTACGGCTACCGCAGGTTTCCAGTTACGACGAAGCTGATCCAGATCCGTCTCTAGCCCAGCAATGAACATCAGCAGCAGCACTCCGATTTCAGACATATCATGAATAAGTGTATTGTCCTGAACCCATCCCAATACCGCCGGACCCAGTACAATACCGGCAATCAGCTTCCCTAGCAC
This sequence comes from Paenibacillus sp. FSL R10-2782, assembly GCF_038592985.1. Classification (NCBI taxonomy): domain Bacteria; kingdom Bacillati; phylum Bacillota; class Bacilli; order Caryophanales; family Paenibacillaceae; genus Paenibacillus; species Paenibacillus sp. FSL R10-2782. The sequence goes on from NZ_CP151951.1 coordinate 5,219,884, forward strand.
CGAAGGCTGACCGAGCCTTACCGACAGATCACCAGCCACTTTAGTAAACAGCAGAATCAGCAAAAGATACAATATAAATTGCATGGCTCATATACCTCCTTTAATCAGCAAATGGTAGACATCTAATATTGATAAAATGCTAAAACTTTGCGCAAAATATGTGTCTGACGTGCCCTGAACACAACAAAAAAGGAACCCGTAATTACAGATCCCCTTAAAAAAGACAAAGAGGAGCCTTGGTGACAGGCTCCTCCGGTAATCATTTTCATTTTATGTTGTTGTTCAGTAACCTACGTTAGTTGCACATAATATGCCTTTATTATACCTTTTCATTAAACCCCTGTAAATGCTTTGAATCAGTTCTTTGCTTTTTCTACATAGCGGACACGGTATTCAGAGGACAGCATACTCATCAGGATCGAGTCATGGTATTGATGATTATAAAATAACGCGTCCCGTTGCACGCCTTCACGTTGAAAGCCTATTTTTTCATAGCAGCGGATAGCCCGTTCATTAAAATCATACACATTCAGCTCGATTCGATGCAGATTACAGATACCAAATCCATAATCAAGCATAAGAACAAGTGCTTCGGTTCCGTAGCCTTTTCCCATATTCCCCTGTTCATTAATGGCAATGCGGATGTTGGCACTTCGGTTCAGGCTATCCATATCCTGAAGGGCGATGTCACCGATGATACGATCATCTTCCTGAAGGGCAATCAGCAGCAGAAGGCTGGACGTATCCTGCCCTTTGGATTCAATGTAACGACCAATTTGATTCTTGGTAAAGCTGCGCTGTGTGCCTGTCAGCCTCCTCACATCCTGATCAAACAACGTATTATAGTATAATTCGGTGTCCTCTACATGAATCGGACGCAGGTACACCCGCGATCCCTCCAGTAACCGTGCCACTGGTGTTGTGTGCAAAGATTTTTGAGTCATAATCATTCTCCCATTCTGGAAATATTTATTCAAAAAAGGAAGCCAGCTACTGCTGCGCAGGGTCGGCATTTTTTACTGCAGAATTGTTAAAATCAGCAGGTGACTCACGCCAAATGAAGGATTGAAGCATGAGTCCGACTAAACCCAAAGCCCCAATCGTCACTCCAATCCAGACAAAGGTAGTGCCTGGTCCCGTCAGACGAATCATTGCACCCCCGATAAGCGGTGAGACGATCATGATCGCTCCGGTCACGGTACTTTGGATACCGAAGACGCGCCCTACCATATCGGGTGGAGTTCCGGCTTGCAATATGTAATTCTGGGTGATGATGTACAAACCATTGCCCACGCCCAGCATGGCGCCAAACATAAGCAGCACGGGTAATCCTACGCCAGGTTGTGACCACCCCAGAGCAGCAATAGCTCCACCAATCAGCACACAGCCTCCACCGAGGCCCCAGCCCGCGCTTATCCGGTTCAAACGGTTCAGCACTAGCATACAAACGACGGCACCAGCGCCTATGGCTGAAACCAGCCAGCCGAGCAGCGATTCGTTACCCGGAGCGAGCACACGCAGCAGCGTCGGGAACTGATAGTCAATCATAAGGATGGCGATCATGCCGAAAAGTCCGAACACAAGCGTATTTATAAGCATCCGGCTACGCCACAGAAAAGCCCATCCCTCGCGCCATTGGCTGAAAAAATGGGACGAACCGACGTGTTCCTTCCGATTAACGGCTCCATCAGCCTCAGCCTTGCTTGGCGAATCCTGCGTTCCTTGCAGCACAGCAGTAGTCGCATGCTGCTCTACGTTGTCGAGGACGGGGCCGATTCCGCGCAGCGGCCACAGCACCAAACCAGAGCACAGGCGCAGCAGCGCATTAAGGATAATGCACGCTTGGGGCGACATCACAACCAAGGTCATGGCTCCCAATAATGGCCCCGCCACTTTGGAAGCCTGATTGACCAGCCCATTCAGCGAGGTTGCCCGAAACAGGTCGCCGCTGGCGACTACAGTGCGTGTCAAGCCTTGCTGTGACGGCATTTGGAACACGCCAGCCGCCGCACGCAAACCCAGCAGAGGCAACAGCCACGCCGGGCCCGGAACAGCGAGAATCGCCAGCGTCAGCAAGGCAACAACGACATCGCAGCCGATCATCAGCCGGGCCTTATGCACCCGGTCGGCTAACGTACCTGCGATAGAACCGAGCAGCAGACCCGGCAGCGCCATCACGACCGGAATCAGCGCAATTAGCATGGGATCGGCTTCCCAGCGGTAAGCGACGAGCACCTGAATAGCGATGGCATCAAACCAATCGCCAAAGGAAGCAGCCGTGTGCGCCGCAAACATCCGGCGAAAACGGCCGTTGCGCCAAATACTGGGCGTAGATTCTGATTCTTTTTTTTCCTCCATACCTATTCACCCTGCTCTCATTTTCTGCATTAGTAGCATAAGAACATTCTAACGGGCCTATATCAGAGGAAAATCAGACAGTGAAAAACATCAAATCGCAGAAAGTGTTTGCTCCAACCAACGCCTTAGTGCCAAACGATGCATCGTTAAGCCATTGTCCCGATCAAGTCGTTCATATTGAGTAGCATATTTCTCTTCCAACGCAGGAAAAGCACCATAACGCTTCAAAAAACCGCGGATTTGACAGACTGCCTTGATTTTAAGCAGCTCCTGTTTAGCCATATCAAGCGTGTTCAGCCCCTCATCCAATAGCCGCTCGGCCTCGTCCACTCCCCCGGTAAGCAGGAGCATGAATCCCTGCATCATCCGATAACGCCCCAGCTCCCGCAAATACGGAGCCTCTGATAGCATCCCTTCCAATCGAACGGATAGTACCCTAGCCTCCTCTATACGGTTGGCGGTCAGATGCATGTGCATTTCCATCAGCGCAACAGGCATCACAAATTTGTCCAGCTCATCCCGCTCCATCACTGCAAAAGCCAGCGGAAGTCTCTCCTGTGTGCGTTCAGGTTGTCCATTCTCCACATAAGCCTCCAGGATGTTGAGGATACGCAATTCCCGCTCCTGCTCAGCGGACAGTAATCCACTGGCAAGCGCCCGCTCACACAGAGCAAGTCCTTGATCCGTTACCCCTGCTGTACCTAAATATAGCAGTAACATCCAGTAAAGTCGATCTTTAGGAGCAAAGTCCTCCCGTTCCAAAAACCACAATATATCGGCCTGCACAAACCGGGTATACATCTGATAAAAAGGAGACAGTGCGAACCCCATCTGCTCCTGCTGGGCGGCCAGCGCCACGATGGAATCCCCCTGTCCGAGCAACTGATATTTTCGAAATAGTCCATGGACAGCGTCTTGTACCTCCTGATCTTGCAGGGACGGATGATTCTGTCGTTGTGCATCTGCAAGGGTCAAGCTGTAGCCATACCCTCTGATCGTATGAATACGAAAAGCAGTCCATGGCTTGAGCTTTTTGCGCAATCTATAGATATGATCGTCGACCGTGCGCTCCACCGGATATTCCAGCGGCCATACACGATCCAGCAGTTGTTCCCTGGTAAACACCTGATTGCGGTTATCGTACAGAAATCGCAGCAACGCAAACTCCTTAGCGAGCAGGGTAACACGGTCCGTACCACAGATTACACTGTAGCCGTCTCCATCAAATTGCAGCCTGATCATCCACCTCGCCTCCAACATATCGTTTCTTGGCTGCACCAAGCCCTGTAAGCAGAAGCAATACGCTCAGGGACAAAAGCAGCAGCAGCGGAATGGTCCAGCCATGTGTAGCATCATGCAAATAGCCAAACAGTGTCGGCCCCGTCGCCGCCAGCAAATAGCCAAAGGATTGCGCCATACCGGACAGCTCCGCTGCCTGCTGCGGTGTTCGGGTCCTCAAATTAAAGAACATCATCACGAGCGGAAAAGCAAAACCACCCGCTATACCGATGCAAATCACCCAAATTACACTCCACTGCGTAGCCCCCAGCAAAAATCCACCCAGACCAATAAAATACAGGGCAGCCATAATCAGAACCAGTATTCGCTGATCCTTTACCCGAGCTGCCCAAATAGGCACAATAAAAGTAAATGGCATTTGCGAAAACTGCAGCACGGACAGCATCCATCCCGCAGTCTCTGAATCCATTCCCTGTCCAACCATCATCTGGGGAAACCATGCGGCAGGGACGTAGAACAAGGCAGATTGCAGCCCCATAAACAACGTCACCTTCCAGGCCAAAGACGATGTATACACACTCACAGTTCGGGCGGACACTGCCGCTTTATTGACTGTTTTGCGCGTCTTGAGAAGCTGGGGAACCCAGAGTAAAATACCCACCACGCCCACAATACTCCATATCCCCAAAGAACCGCGCCAACCCAAACCTGCGTTTAGAGCCAAAGGCACGCTCAATCCCGATGCCGTTGCAGCGACCACATTCATGGATACTGAATATACTCCAGTCATCAGTCCGCTATTGCGGGGGAACTCTTCCTTGATCAGACTGGGCAGCAAAACATTACACACTGCAATCGCCAGTCCCAGCATGGCTGTCCCGGCAAATAATGCAGTCACTCCTAGCGTAGAACGCACTACAATACCTGCGGTCAGCAGCAGTAATGCCCCAAAAATGACACGGGCGGACCCGAAGCGGCGCGACAGATTAGCTACAAAAGGCGACAACAGCGCAAAAGCCAGCAGCGGTAATGTCGTTAACAAGCCGCTCAGTGTATTCGAAATATGCAAGGAATCCTTAATCATGCCGACAAGTGGCCCTACCGAGGTAATAGAGGCACGCAGATTGGCACCTACCAGAATGATTCCTGCGGCAAGCACCCAAGGACCGGCATGCCACAAGGATTTGTATACCAAAGCTCGTTGGTGTTGCTGTGAACTCATCTCTCCATTCTCCAATCTATCTGTGTTATGCTCAAAGGCTCCAACCGAGTGTACGGCTGGAGCCTAGGCAATTTTGATCTCATTAAATTATAATGGCATTTATGCCATATGCATAGGACGGATAAGCGTAGCACTCCAAATCTTCAATTCAGCGTACAACCACAGCTACAGCCAAACAAACAAAAGCTGCCTGAAAGGATGCTTTCCTTTTGAGGCAGCTTTCTGTCCATGATTTAGATGCATCCAGTGCCGCTTAACCTTAACGTACCAGCCAGCCGCCATCCACTGCCAAAATATGACCGTTCATGTAATCGGAGCCCTGACTTGCGAGGAAAACAACAACTCCCATCAAATCGGACGGATCACCCCAACGACCCGCAGGAATACGGGACAAAATTTCCTGATTGCGGCTCTCATCCGCACGGATTGGAGCAGTGTTCGCCGTAGCAATATAACCAGGAGCAATCGCATTAATCTGAACATTATGAACCGCCAGCTCGTTGGCAAACGCCTTGGTCAAGCCAGCTACTGCATGCTTACTTGCTGTATACGGCGGAACGAACTTTCCACCCTGAAAAGCAAGCATGGAAGCGACGTTGATAATTTTCCCGCTTTTTTGCTCAACCATCACCTTTGCTACTCCCTGACTCAGGTGATAGACAGCATTCAGGTTGATTTCCATCACCGCGTCCCAATCCTCATCTTTGTACTCCAGCAAAGGAGCGCGACGGATTGTCCCCGCATTGTTTACAAGAATATCAATTTTACCAAATTCCTTGATGCATTCTTCTACAATTTTCTTAATAGATGCTTTTTCCGTCAGGTCAGCTTGATAAAAAGCCACCTTCACACCTGTAGGTTCCAGTAAACGTCTTGTTTCTTCATACTCATCATTGTTAGCTACAATGAACAGATCTGCGCCCGCTTTGGCCAAAGCTACTGAATATCCCTGACCCAAACCCGTGTTGCCTCCCGTTACAATTGCCGTCTTGCCTTTCAGACTGAAAAAATCCAACGAAAAAGTATCCAGACCCATACTTACGCCTCCATCATATTTTAGTGTAAAGCATATACCTTAGGATTTATGCAAAATGCTCACCTCAATGAATCTTACAGCGCTGCACGAACTTCCTTATATTTAGCTACATAACGCGCGGCGTTCTCTGTAATCAGATCGTAGCGGCCATCCTTGGCCGGAGCCGTCAGGTTCCCCCCGATGCCCACTGCGACACTTCCGTTGCGCAGCCATGTTTCCATGTTATCCAGATCGACGCCGCCCGTTGGCATAATTTGCACATGGGGCATTGGCCCTTTGACCGCCTTGACAAAATCCGCACCCATGGCGCTACCGGGGAACAGCTTCACAACATCACTACCCAGCTTCATCGCTTCCTTAATTTCATTCAGCGTCATGCAACCAGGCATATAGGGGATCGCGTATAAATTGCACAGCTTCGCCGTCTCTTCTTCAAAAGAAGGACTCACCACGAACTCTGCTCCAGCCAAAATAGCAATTCTCGCTGTCAGCGGCTCCAGTACAGTTCCCGCACCAATAACAGCCCGATCCTTAAATTCGTCTCTCAATCTGCGAATCGCCCGATCCGCATCCGGCGTGGTAAACGTAAGCTCAATATTGTCCAAACCGCCTTCAATACAGGCTTTGGACATTTGGTACGCTTCCTCCGCTGTGTTTCCCCGAATGACTGCAACAACACCAACCGAAGTGATATGCTCCAAAACTTTCTTTTTCGTCATGTTCCTGATCCTTTCCACGAATGGGATGGCTATGTTCCATTAGCCGCTTGCAAGTACCCCGCTCCAATATGCCGGATTAACGCAACTCGCTCATGGCTACCTGATCCATGTCTTTGTACGTTTTATTTTCGCCGGCCATGCCCCAAATGAAGGTATAGCTGCCAGTAGCCGCACCACAGTGGATAGACCAAGGTGGCGAAATAACCGCTTCATCATTCTTCATCACCAGATGGCGCGTCTCGTTCGGCTCACCCATCATGTGGAACATTCTGGCGTTCTCATCCAGCTCAAAGTAGAAATACACTTCCATACGACGGTCATGAACATGTGTCGGCATGGAGTTCCATACACTGCCGTTTTCCAGTGTCGTCATCCCCATTACCAGCTGACAGCTCTGAATGCCTTCATCATGGATAAAGCGACGCAAGGTGCGGTTGTTGGCTGTTTCCTGCGCGCCCAGACTTTCAGACGGAACATCGGCAAATGACTGCTTCGCTGTCGGATATGTGGTATGAGCCAGCGCCGACACAATGTAAAATTTTGCAGGTTTTGAGCTGGAATCGCTTTCAAAGATCAACTCCTTGCCCCCTCTTCCTACGTAGAGACAGTCTTTCGTGTTCAACTCGTAGGTTTCGCCGTCTACCTTTACAGTTCCGCTACCTCCAACATTAAAAATGCCCAGTTCCCGGCGCTCCAAAAAGGTTTCCGCCTTGATTTGATCGCTGCCTTCCAGCGCAACGGATTTATTTACGGGATGAATGCCCCCGATAATGACACGATCTTCATGCGTATAAACCAGCTTAACTTCCTCAGGCACAAACAGTTCCTGTATCAAATAGTGCTGACGCAACTCTTCAGTCGTAAAATGCTTGGCATGTTCGGGATGAGTTGAATAACGCATTTCCATAAAAACATTCCTCCTGTTTAGATAAACTTTTTTATCAATGGAATTGTTATAAAAGCGGTTTCTAACTCTACTTCTTAGCTAGAATTGTAATAATTATCAATGGGGGTGTCAACCCAATTCTTCACCATTCCTTGAAAAATCCTTAATATTCAAGAACTTTTACACTCTTTTTACCGTTTGATAAACAAATTCATATTTTTTTATCTACATTATCCAAAAAGTTTTTAACAATTATATCAACTTCCTCATTGTGAAAAACCGATTTATGTGATAATTTCAATTTATTCAGTTAGTGCATGCGCTTACAGATTTAGTTTACTAAACAAAGGAGGAATTTTGAATGACCGCAACATTGGATGCTGTTACCTTCGGAGAACCGATGGCCATGTTTTATGCCAATGAAGCAGGCTCTCTGGATGAGGTGCGTTCGTTCACCAAAGCGCTGGCCGGGGCGGAGACAAATGTTTCGGCCGGTTTGGCACGATTGGGGCTACGGGCGGGACTCGTGACCAAACTAGGTGAGGATGCATTCGGCAAATTCATTGCCGGGGCGCTACGTCAGGAGGGGATCGACACCCAGAACGTCATGTTTACCAAAGACTACTCTACCGGGATGCTGATTAAATCCAAAGTCACCAGTGGAGACCCGGAGGTCGAGTATTTTCGCAGACACTCTGCCGCTTCCACGTTAAGCATCGCCGATTTTAACGAGGCATACTTTGCCGGGGCACGCCACCTGCACTTTACAGGTATTTCTGTCGCCCTGTCTCCCGAGTGTCGTGACTTCGCACGACATGCGCGGCAGTTTATGAAAAAGGCAGGGAAAACCGTCTCCTTTGATCCGAACCTTAGACCCAAGTTATGGCCTGATACGCAAACGATGGTGGAGGCTATTAACGAGGCATCTGAGGGTTGCGACTGGCTCCTGCCAGGCATTCATGAAGGTAAAATATTGACAGGCTACACCTCACCTGAGGATATCGCTTCCTTCTACCTTGACCGCGGTACTTCGCTGGTCATCATCAAGCTGGGGACGGAAGGCGCGTATTATAAATCCGCCGATGCAGAAGGATATGTGAAACGCTTCCGAGTGGAGCATGTCGTCGATACCGTTGGGGCGGGCGACGGCTTTGCCGCTGGCGTCATCAGCGCACTGCTGGAGGGCTTGCCCCTGGCCGAAGCGGTCAAGCGCGGCAACGCCCTTGGCGCGCTGGCTGTCATGTCAGCCGGAGACATGGACGGCTATCCTACGCGATCGGAGCTGGAGTCCTTTTTGCTCAGCGCCAGCACGAATTAGGCAGGTTTCTTACCTTGCCTTTTCCTTCAGCGCTGGTTCCGCAAGCTCAACAAGGGTGAGCTAGGAAGCTTTGGATATAACTCAAATAACCCGTATTCACTTATGCGCGGCCTGAGCAAGTATATGCAGGCTTATAACGCAGACAGGAATACGGGTTATTTTTTTATAATGTGGTATTAGAAGTTCACCTACAACGTTTTGACGGACTCGCCCCGGTTTAAATCAGGTACAAAGCGGTAAATGATCGGAACCGATTCGCCGTCCTCCTCGATGCTGGACAACAACGTTTTCGCTGCCTGCTTTCCCATATCCGCAATCGGCTGCGTAATGGTCGTAATCGGCGGATTGTAAATATGCGCAAACTCTGCATCGTCAATTCCGATAATGGATAGCTCGGACGGAATACGTATACGTCGGGCATTCACATATTTCAGTACCTCTGCCAGCACGATATCGTTCCCGGCCAACAGCGCAGTCGGCGGCTCCGGCAACTGAAATAGCTCCTCCAGCGTCTGCTGGATATCCTCCTTCGACACACTGCGCATGTACTCTTCCCGAAAGGGCAAGCCACGCTCCTCCAGCGCCTTTTTGTACCCGCTCAACCGCTCTAGCCTTGGAGTAATCCGGTTCAGTCCCAGCGGCAGGGTAATCAGCGCGATCCGCTCATGCTTATGGACCACCAGCTCCTGAATCGCCAGCTTGACCGCCATTTCGTTATCCAGCAACAGGCTGCGCGTGTTCACACCATCTACCAGACGATCCAAAAACACCAACGGGTACTTTTCACGAATGAGCTGGTTGTAAATATCCGCATGCTTGCCTGTCGGGAAAATAATCAATCCGTCCACCTGACGAGCCTTGAGCATCTCAATATACTGTCTCTCCTTGTCCGGGTTTTCGTCGGCGTTACAGATGATTACCTGAATGCCAAAACGCTGCAATTCCTCCTCAATAGCCCGAATGGACTGGATCGACAGCGTGTAATCAATGTTGGCTACAATGACACCCACCATAAACGTCCGGTTCTGTTTTAAACTGCGGGCCAGCCCGTTGGGCTGATAATTTAATTCCCGAATGACCTCGGCAATCCGGTCTCTGGTCTGGTCGCTCATGTATTTATATCGTTTGTTCAGAAACTGCGAGACGGTGCTTTTAGACACTCCCGCCTTCTGGGCAACATCTTCAATCGTCGGTTTCTTCATGAATACGCTCCTTGTCCCTCATGTACTGCATGCACTGCATTAGTGCAACAAAAGTATATCTTTTTTTTAGTAAATTTACCATACTTCTATTTATGAATACCATGATTATATAATCTGAACTTAAAACTTACCTATCGTGCCACTGCGCAGACGGATGGTGCTTCCCATCGCCACCGCTCCCGGATTTCTGGAATTTAAGCCTATGATCAGAGTAGAAATCCGGGGATGTGATGCTTCCATTATAAAACTACCATTTACTCTCAGCGCAGCAAAAAGAGGCAGTTCAAGATGCTCTCTTGAACTACCTCCACATCATCATAAATGATCCTCGAATCAGTGTACCGGAATCGGGGTTGCTGGCTGATCCGGTGTATCGTGCTCCACCAGCGCATGCTTTTCCCACAAACGGCTTCTCCAGCGGGCATACATAATGAAGGCACGAGTCCATTCATCTGCGGCAATCGCCAACCACACACCAGCAAGTCCCATATCCAGCTTGAACACAAGCAGATAACCGAGCGGCAAGCTCATGCAGACCATGGAGATCAGTCCTATAAAGACCGGGAACTTGGCATCTCCAGCAGCACGCAACGAGTTAATAATAACGATATTCGTCGTCCGACCGGTTTCCAACAGAATGCTAAGTAAAATCACCTGCGCTCCCAAGCGAATAATCTCAGGGTTTTCGGTGAACAGGCTGAGCAATGGCACACGGAAAAAGATAATAATCACATCAATAATCACAGTCACCAGAAGCGCCCATTTTACACTACTCATTACACGTTTATAAGCGGTATCCTTCTGTCTGGCTCCGACCAGCCTTCCGACCACGATGGCTGTACCCATGCCAACCGCCATACTGAACAAGTAGATATAGCTCGAAATGTTATTGGCATATTGACGGGTTGCCATCGCTTCTGCACCCAGATAGGTCACGTACAGTGTGAAAATGAGCTGACACGACTGATACATGATGGACTCCAGCGCGGAGGGTACACCAATGCGCAAAATTTTAGCGATAAACTTTTTGGACAATTGGACGTAATATTTCCACTCGACCCGCACCTCAGTTACGCGGTACATCAGCCAGAAGAAAATCAGGAGACAAATAAAGCGGCTTCCTACCGTAGAAATAGCTGCCCCCTCTACGCCGAGCGCAGGCATTCCCCAATGTCCGAAAATCAAAACATAGTTACCGATGACGTGAATCACGTTCATCAGCATGGATACATACATCGTTTCCTTGGTAAAACCATGTGTACGAATCGTCGCCGCCAACGCGTTGATCAATGCCTGAAGGAAAATGGCACCCCCGACGATACTCATATAGGATTCCGCATAAACCAGAATATCTCCCTGGACGTTAAGCCATTGCAGCATATGAGTACCAAATACAAGAAAAATCACGCTAAGCAAAAGACCTACCATCAAATTCAAGGTAATGGCCGTACCCGTAACCTGGGCCGCTTCCACAAGCTTTTTAGAACCGATATATTGAGCTACGACGATAGCAGCGCCGTTGCCGATAACCTCCAGTACAAGGATAGCAATTGAAATAATTTGGTTGGACGCACCTACACCCGACACGGCGTTATCAGATACAGAACTGATCATGAACGTATCGACGCTGCCCATCAGCATAAACAGGAACAATTCAAGGAAAATGGGCCATGTCAAATGGAACAAATTCAGTCCCTTTGCTTCGGACAATACCGACCCTTTTTTTAGTGCTCTGGTTGTCATTCATTCACCTTTCTTCATAGAATTATTTAACGAACAAAGGGTATGTTAGCACAGTCTTTCTGAAAATACATCCCGTTTGTGTAAAATGATTTGCAAAATGCGTAAGATTTCATTTATCACCCTCTTCACAACTGATTATCGAACTTTATTGAAACGCAGAAGGATATCATAGAATATGGGCCTGTGAGCATTGCCGCTGACAGGCTGCGCGGATGATTGTATACTGCTTGTGCATGATTTGTGAAGTATACTAAAATGTTTGCCGTCACAGGCTTATATTGCAATAAAGGAGGCTATACAGATGACTCAATCATTTCAAGCCCTAGTCGTCGACCAGATACAGGACGGTGAAGTTCAAGCAGAGGTACGCTCTTTGGAGGCTGGCAGTTTACCTGCTGGAGAAGTATTGATTCGTGTCGCTTATTCCAGCATCAATTATAAAGACGGGCTTGCCGCCCGCAAGGATGGAAATATTGTCAAAGCCTATCCGTTTGTGCCGGGTATAGATTGCTCGGGAACCGTCGTCTCTTCAGAGGATAACCGTTTCAGCGAAGGACAAGCCGTTCTCGTTACCGGATACGGGTTTGGTGTGTCTCAATTCGGAGGCTTCAGCGAATATGCGCGTGTACCTGCGGACTGGGTAGTTCCGCTTCCGGACGGACTCACACCAAGAGAGGCCATGATTTACGGGACAGCCGGGTTCACCGCAGCCCTGTCGTTGCATCGGCTGGAGCAAAACGGCGTTAAACCCGATCAGGGCAAGGTGCTCGTCACCGGAGCAACGGGGGGCGTAGGCGGAGCCGCGATTGCCCTGCTGGGCAAGAGGGGCTACCACGTCGTAGCGAGCAGCGGCAAAGCCGAGGCGCACGACTACCTCAAGGCGCTCGGAGCGGCTGAGGTGATCTCCCGCGATGAGGTCTACGACGGCGCGGAGAGCATCCGCCCGCTGAGCAAGCAGCTTTGGCAAGCGGCTATTGATCCCGTAGGCGGAAAACCGCTCGCTTCGCTGCTCAGCCAAGTCGCCTACAACGGCTCCGTAGCCGTGAGCGGTCTGACGGCAGGCACCAAGCTGCCTGCCACAGTGCTGCCGTTTATTTTGCGCGGTGTCAGCCTGCTGGGCATAGACTCCGTCTTCTGCCCTTATGAAACCCGCGTAGCGATTTGGAAGCGGCTCGGCAGCGATTGGAAGCCGAAACAACTGGAGCAGCTCGTCGAGCGCGAAATCGGGCTGGCTGACCTACCAAGCGCGCTGGAGGACATCTTGGCGGCTCGCTCCCAGGGCAGAACGCTCGTGCGGCTGGCTGACTAAGCGGAGGTGTGTCCGCAAGCTATCTGTCGATGACGTTCTACGTAAAGGTCTGTTCATTCCTTCGTGTCTAACTTCGGAAATTGTAAGAAGCCTGTAAATCTGCCGTTTTTGAGATTTACAGGCTTCTTTTTCGTTCGATAAAACATGGTACATTTGAGGAACAGCAAAATACAGTCAACACGAACGTTTACTTTCCACAACACAGGATTTTGCAAAATTCGATTCCAGTCGCTCCAAGGTACAATATATAGACGAATAAAATTACTTCGATCTATATATTCCTGATTACACGTCGCTTTGTGGATTTTTGCAAAATCCTCAACCATGAACCTTTTTGGAGCTCCAGTTGTTATATAGATAACCCGCACAAGAAAGGAGAGCGAATATTGGAAAGCAATCGAGAGTTGTTTGACAGGTATCAACGGGATGTATATCGAACCTGCTACTATATGGTTCATGACCCGTCGGATGCAGAAGATTTGACACAAGAAGTGTTTATCACCCTATTTCGCAGCAATCGTGAACACATCGAACACCTAAAAGCCTGGATTATGAAAATTACAGTAAACCATTGTCTGAATTACCTTAAACGCCGGAACAGCTTGCATATGAAGGTGTCAGCTAATCCTCATTTATTTGCCGGGATCGAAAGCAAGCCTGTAGACAGGCTGGTGGAGGAGCGCGAAGCCGCAGAGGAATGGGCTGTTTATATGAATCGTCTTCCGGCCAAAATCCGCGCTGTGCTGACACTTCGCTATATGCATGATTTTACTTTAGGGGAAATATCCGAGCTGCTGGCAATCCCACTAGGGACTGTCAAATCAAGGACGCACAAAGGACTTCGGTTAATGGAGCGAATACTGCGGGATGCAGGCGTACAGATTTCCGAGTTGGAAGGAGACAGCTATGAGCAAAATAGAAGAAACCTTGAAGCATAAACTAAATGATGATGCGGGAGTTCCCTATCCCGATTTTGAGAACATGTGGAGCCGTATGGAACAGGCAGGGTATACTGCGCCTACCACGACGGACCATTCCGAAGCCATTGCTCCACGCCGACACAAAAATTGGCGCAAAATAACGATAACCGCTTCTCTGAGTGCACTTCTGGTTGCAGTTCCCGTCTATGCCGCCATCCATTATAATTGGGACAATTTGTTACACGGAAGAAGCGGCATTCAGACAGCTCTAAATCAAGACCTCGGGCAACTACTGGAGCAGTCTGTGACCAGAGACGGTGTGAAGCTGACGCTGCATACAGCTATTGTCGATGAGAACCGGACCGTGATCCTGTACAGCCTGGAGGTCGGAAAACGGGCAGACAACGAGTTTTGGAATGTCAAAGGCATATCACTTAAAAACGCCACGGGGAAAAACAGTGAAGGGGAGTATAACTTTCAACAATGGGACCCGAAAAATCAACGGTACAATGGGTACTTTGAAAGTGACTGGACACCGCAGCAGGACACAGAGAACATGCGGCTGACCGTAGGACATGTAGAGCTTGACAGCATACAGGAGCTGGATTTACCGCTTGATACCCAATCTCCCAAAATACAAACTTTCACACTGAATCGTGACGGTTTACAAGATATGAAGGTGCAGGTATTTGAACAAGGCAAGGATAAACTGATGCTGTCCTCGGCGATTACCTTCGATTCGTCGATACCCAAGAGATGGGATAATCCGCAAATCATTGCCTACAAAGGCGGAGAGCCTGTGATGTCGCAGCCTGGAGGGGCTTTTGGCAAACCCGGAGATAACGGGGAGTATACAGCACAGCAATATTTTACCCGGGAACATATACCGGAAGGGCAAATTACTTACAAGCTGCAATATGCCAAAACCGAGAAAAGTATAGATGAACCGATAAATTTTGATCTGCAATTAAGCAAAAAGCGGATGGAAAGCGGAACAATCAAGTCAGCACTGAATATCCCGCTGGAGAAAGGAAATCCGAATTTCACAATGGAACAGATGGTTGTCACACCTACGCAAATCCGTCTCACGATCAGAGGCAAGAAGAAATTCGCCGATATCCCTTATCAAAAATACTTCCTTTCCGTGAACGGTAAAACGTTAGAGGGTAACAAATGGTCACCACCCAGCAGCACTCCTGATCTGACCACCATCCGTTTTGAACGACCCTCTGATCTTGTGATTACCAAGGACACACCGATTACGTTTACAGGGAAATATAAGGTTACGATCCATTCGGATGACAAAACGCCGCAGCGTTTAACGGATATTTCTGAACAAAAACAGACGCTAACTACACAAATCGGCGGTTATCCCGTGAAGTGGACCTACTACAAGCAAGGGGCAGACTTGTTCGTAGAAACTGAAAGCGAGGACGCTCGATTTGGCGGGATCAACCAGACTCATATTGGCCTGGGTAAAGAACGGATTTTGGGCAGACCAATCTCGGCTAATTTTACAGGGGACGGCATTAACAAAGCGGTTGATGTCTATAAGAATTTCAAGGGAACCGAGGCTTCTATCTATATGTTCTTCTATACAACGGACGAACCAGAAGCAGAGATTACTGTACCCATACAGCCTCTGACGACCCAAAGCGAAGCATCCAAATAGCAATCCTATAAAAAGAGTGTCCCATATACCTGTGTGAGCTGCGGTATATGGGACACCTTTATTTTTTCCAGTAAGCTGCGATGTGGTTGGAGTTATTCTATTCTCACTACTTCACAGAGCCTTGCGTAACGCCGTTGATGATCCATTTTTGTGCCATCAGATAGACGATAATCATCGGCAGCAAGGCCATCAGATACGAGGCAAAGGCCAGATTGAAGTCTGTATTGAACTGTCCCTGGAACACATACTGAACGAGCGGCAGCGTATACTGCTCCGGGTCGCTGATAATAATGAGCGGCAGCAGAAAGTCGTTATAAGTGGACAGGCAGGTGAGAATCCCCACGGTAGCACTGATCGGTGCCATTAATGGAAAAATAATTCGCCAGAACGTGCCCCATGTCGTCGCCCCGTCTACCGTAGCCGCTTCTTCCAGCGCCACCGGAATGGAACGGATATAGCCGACATAGACGAACACATTAAACGCCAGCCCGTACACCGTATGCAGCATAATCAGACCAAACAGATTGGTCATGTGAAGTCCCGAGGCCAATTTGACAATCGGCAGCATAATGATCGGGAACGGAATGAACATCGCGCTCACAAAATAAAAATATAATCCCTTAAAAAAGCGTCGCTGCATATTACGCGCAATCGCATAAGCGACCATGGAATTGGTCAACAGCGTCAGCACTACCGTTGATGTCGTGACCATCACACTATTCTGAAAAGCGCTGAAAAAGTTGGTCATGTCCACCGCACGACTAAAATTTTCCCAGTGCAGCTCGGTCGGAAAGGCAAAGGCAGAATACGCCATCTGCTCGGGATTTTTAAGCGCAATCGTCACCGTCATATAGAGGGGAAACAGGATAAATATCGTTCCCAACGCCACCAGAAGCAGTACAGGCCAGTTGGTATGTCTGCTCGTTCTCATCAGTTATCCATCTCCCTTCTCTGGAGGAATCGCAGCTGCAAGATGGAAATCATCGCAATCACAATAAAATAAATGACAGAGTTAGCCGACTGATAAGCAAATTCCCCGCCTCTAAAGCCCCCTGTATAGATCAAGTGTGATATCGACTGTGTCGCCCGCCCCGGCCCTCCGTTCGTCAAGGCCACGATTTGGTCGAACACCATAAGAGAATTTTTCATCGCCAATACCATATTGATCGTAAAAAACGGGGCAATCAGCGGAAACGTAATACTCCAGAATTCACGCCACTTGCCTGCACCGTCCAGATTGGAAGCCTCATACAGACTTGTTGGAATGGTTTGCAGCCCGGCCAGATACAGAATCGTATTGAAGGCAATCCCCTGCCATACAGCTACGATCACAACCCCCACCCAAGCCAACTGTTCGCTGCCCAAAATGTTCGTCGACAATGAGGTAATACCTAAATTTCGCCCCCAAATCGTAAACACGTTCGAAAACAAGTAATTGAATATGTACCCGACAATCAGCACGCTCAAAATATTAGGCAGAAAATAAATACCCCTGAAAAAGTTACGGAACCGAATTTTAGCATTCAGCCCCAGCGCAATCAGTAAACTGAGGACATTAATCGCAATCGTAACTACAATGGCAAATTTGAAGGTAAACCAGTATGCGTTCCCCACATTATCGTCCTGAAACAGGTTGATATAGTTTTTGAACCCGACAAAGTGATATTGATGACCAAAGCCGTTCCAGTTTGTGAGCGAATAATAAAAGCCCTGCAAAGCAGGCAATGTCAAAAATATAAAAAACAACAGGACAGCCGGCACGGTCATCCAATAGAAAGCCGTTAGTCGCTTGTTCATGTCTTATCCTCCTCCCCTATCGGCGGTTAGCTACCTTATCCCATTCACTGTCCAGCTTCGCCAAATAAGCGTCGATGCCTCCGTTTTGCAGGAAGGCCTGCACAATAGAGTTTAACTGTACGGCTTTCGGAATATAATGATCGGCAAAATCAATGACACGCCCGGATTTAAAATACGGCAGCAGCTCCGCTACACTCGGGTCATCCTGCGTGACTCCCTTCACCGCTGAAAACAGCGTCTGCTCTGTAATGTACTGCTTGCTGTTCTCCGGCTTCAGCAGGAAGGCAATGAACTCCTCGGCCTCTTTTTTATGCGGAGTGCTCTCCGAAACGGCTAACAGTGTATCTATACCAGACACCAGCTTGACCGCCTGTTCATCGTTCCCTGTTGGTAACGGGAAGAATCCAAGCTCCACCTTCGGATTCGCCTTGCGGATTTCAGATATCGCCCATGAGCCCTGGATATACATAAACCCCTGTCCATTAGCAAAGGCACGGTTCCCGTCCGCATAGTTTTTGCCAAAATTATCGCCATGTCCGTATTTCAGCAGCTCTAACTGCTTCTCCGCCACCTCGCGGTACTTGTCCTGAAAGGTGACCTGATTTTCACGTCGTTGCAGAAAAAAATCAATGCCCACCAGATTCGGGCCAAGTGCATTGAAGGGAAGGTTCGTCTGCCAATCATCTTTATATGTAAAATAGAACGGGATTTTGCCTACGGCCTTGATCTTTTGTGCCGTTGCGATCAGTTCGTCCCACGTTTTGGGCACCTGTAATCCCATTTCCTTAAAAAGTGTTTTGTTGTACATCACACCATTCGCATTGGCGGCATAAGGGATTCCGTACACGGGATCGGCCCCGGTCACATCCTTAAGCATTTTGAGGTAAATTGGGTCCACGGTACGTGGCAATTCTGTATTCGCTAGATCCGTAAAAATACCGCTCTGCGCCAAAATGGAATAGGTATCCGTGGCCCCAAGCCCCACAATGTCAGGTACATCATTTTTGACCACTCGGGTCAATAGTACCGTCTCTGCCTCCGGCGGATTCACCTGTATCACTTCAATAACGGGATGCTCCTGGTTGAATCGGGAGATCAGCTTATCGAAGGAACCCTTGGCCTCCGGCTTGTTCTGGAAAAATTCAATCTTCACCTTGCCTGGCGCGTCATCCCTATTGCATGCGCTTACAATAATCGCCATTAGAAGTATCGAAGCTAGTATTGACAGCCTCTTGCCCCATTTCCACATACTCATACCTCCTTTTCCCCTATGTCAATCTATTGCGTGACTAGACAATTAATACCCGAAGTCTATGTAAAAGAAACGATATACTATTCCAGCATCACAACAGGTGTAATATATGTGCATTTTCAACATAGGATTAACTTGACTATAGAAGAGGAGGCGTTGGTTTGTGAGAGATTGGCGGTTATATGCCAAAAAAGTATTGGTATTCACTGTAGTGCTTCTGCTTTGTTCCGGCATGGGTTTGTTGAATGGAGGTACATCATTTGCAGCCTCGGGGTTTTATGTAAACGGAACCAGTCTGAAGGATGCGAACGGAAATACCTTTGTCATGCGTGGA
Organism: Paenibacillus sp. FSL R10-2782; assembly: GCF_038592985.1. NCBI lineage: Bacteria > Bacillati > Bacillota > Bacilli > Caryophanales > Paenibacillaceae > Paenibacillus > Paenibacillus sp. FSL R10-2782. Next base: position 5,238,891 of record NZ_CP151951.1, read on the forward strand.
GTGAATAACCCTCATATCTGGTTTGATACACAGGCCTATCAGGCATTGGATACCATTGCAGCGACGAAGTCCAACACCGTTCGCATTGTGTGGCAGACGAATGGATCGGCACAAAGACTGGAGGAAATTATCAACCGTGCCAAACAGCTCAAGCTGATTTCCGTCGTTGAACTGCACGATGTTACGGGCAGCAATGATGCCAATCGTTTGAACGATATGGCCCGTTATTTTGCTCAACCAGCGGTGAAAAAGATACTGGCCGATAACCAGAAATACGTACTCGTGAATATCGCGAATGAGTGGGGTGACCACAACCTCACCGATGCCGCATGGCGGGACGCTTACAAAACGGCCATCACCACGCTGCGCAACGCAGGCCTGCCGAATACGATTGTGATCGACGGCTCCGGTTGGGGACAATATGCTTCCCCGATTAAGGCCCATGGCGTTGAGCTGTTGCAGCATGATCCCAACCATAATTTGCTGTTCTCCGTCCATATGTACGCCAACTACAATGATTCCAGCAAGATCGGCTCCGAGCTGCAAGCTATGAAGGACAAGGGGCTGGCTGTCATCGTGGGCGAGTTTGGCTACAACTACAATAATGGCAACAACAATCTGGGCACCACCGTTAACCCTTATGAGGTCATGAAGCAATCCCAAGCCAAAGGCATAGGCTATCTGGCCTGGTCCTGGACGGGCAACAACAGCGAAAACGCATGGCTTGACCTTGTGAACAGCAGCGACTGGAAAACGCCGACGGCATGGGGCAATATCATATTGAACGATGCCAACGGCATCAAGAACACCTCGCAAACAGCTTCGGTGTACTAGAGGTAGAGTCTCAGGAGGAATTAGTGTTAAAAAAAGATCCAACTGACCCTCAAGCGGTCGATTGGATCTTTTCCACTTTTATATGGAGAAATACCCCTAATACAAATAATCATCGGCCACAAAGCGGCGGTATGCCCCCCAAGTAAAAAAGATAAGATATAAACTAACAGCAGTAGCAATCGCTCCATTCACGGACAAATTGCCCATTGAAGATCTATCTAATCCTGTACGCTGCATATACGGAATAATCATAAATGTAATTACGTTGTATAAGTATGGGATATGAGAAACAAAAGAGGCCAATTTTAAGTACAACGAATCAAACAACAGAGAGCCCAGATTATATACCATACAAACACCGATGGCATACGTTACACTCTTGCTGTGCATAGCGACAAAGCAGTACAAGGAGCTTATTGCTACTAATGAGGCAAGCGCCCAACCATAGTATTCAAGCATCTGCAGTCCTTGAGATCCAGACAGCCCCGCATCACTTACGTCATATGAAAGAGTCCATACTTCAACGATCACCTGCGAGGATACTGCAAATGCAATGAGAAGAAGCAAGATAGAAGCATTCAAAACCAGCAGCTTACTCCAGAAAATCTGACCACGGGTATATCGGCGCATAAATAACAAACGCAGTTGCCCGCTTCGAAATTCCTCAGTGTATACAGCAGCAGCTAAAGCAGCCACAGCTATATTGCATGCTAAAAACAAATTCTCACGCAGACCAATAACGACAAAGTTTAAGGATAATACCTCTACAGGAACCTTCATCGTGCGCAAAAAATATACGCCTGTCGAACAGGCTAGCATCGGTGTACATAAAACCATGAGCCAGAACCACTTTCGTCTCCATAATCGCTCGAACTCACTGTATATTAATAGCTTCATAGTCCCATTAATCCCATAAAAGCATCCTCCAGCCGTTGACCGTCCTCCACCAGTTGATCAGCAGATCCCTTCCAAACTAGCCTGCCCTCTTTGATTACAATGAGTTCATCACACATCTGTTGCAATTCATCCAATAGATGACCGGAGATAAAAAAGGCATAATTCGCTGAATCACGCAGACGGAGCACAATATCTCTCAGCTCCCGCATCCCCAAAGGGCCAAGGCCGTTCGCCGGTTCATCTAGCAATAGAAGCTCTGGAGCCCCCAGCATAGACTGCGCAATCCCGAGCCTTTGCCTCATACCCAAGGAATAGGTTTTCACCTTGTCATCCCCCCGTGTTGCAAGCCCGACCTTTGTAAGCAACTCTTCAATATGTATCTCTCGACCTGAAGGGGGAATTTCAGAGTGCAGCCGTGACAAATTACGTAAAACCTGCCTGCCCGTCATATAATCAAAAAAGACCGGAGATTCAATAATAGCACCCACCTTGGACAGCGCCTTTTCCCGATCCGTCTGTACATCATATGAAGCTATCTTTACAGAGCCGCTGGTTGGTTGCATCAATCCGGTCATGATTCGCATCATCGTCGTTTTTCCAGCTCCATTCGGACCGATGAATCCATATATCTTTCCTTTCTGAAGCTTAAATGAAACTTGATCTAACAAATTCCTTTTCCCCATTTTTTTCGTTACCTGACTGACCTCTAGTAAGGAGTCCGACATACTATTCCCTCCATTCACAAGCAAATCACAAAATAGTTCCGACGTGCACATTTGATATGTAAGATCTTTATTGACAACACAAACTTCACTTAACAGTGATTCATACTGTTGTACAGATTAAAAAATATCACATGTTGCGAAATGTAAACGACTTTCTTTATATAAAATAAAATGATGAGGGTAGCCCTTCAGTAAACGTTCTACCTCAGGGCTACCCTCTATATAAAATAAATCGTTGTCTATTTAGTAACTAGCCTGTCAACTACTCCAGTTCAATCCACTCGCCAAGCAACGTGTCCAGCTCCGCTTGCAACCGCTCACGCGCATCCCACAGCTCCGCCATATGCGACGTGTCGTCGCTCGCGCCGAGCTGCTCCAGCTCGGCATCCGTCGCCGCCAATTCCGCTTCCTTGGCGGTAATCGCCCGCTCCAGCCGCTCGCTGGATACGGCGGGCGTACGGGACGACTTCGTGGCCTTCGCTCCGCGTGCCCCCGTGCCAGCGGACGACCCACCTCCTGCGGCGGGCGAGTCCAAACGGCCTGCCGCACCCGGACGCGTGCGGCTCGCATCAGCCCCGGCAGGCGCTTCTGTCCGCGCAACCGAAGCCGTCCCATTGCTGGCTGCACGGACAGATGCAGCCCGGCCCAAGCCCGAGCCGCCACCTGCTGCGGCTCTGCTTCCAGATGCCGTGCGCGCCCCGGCATCTCCTGTGCTCAGGAAGCGGGCGTGTTCCAGCTCCCGCTTCTTCGCCCGGTATTCATCGAAGCCGCCCAGATAAGAGGCCAGCTTTCCGTCCTCCAGCTCCCAAACGCGCCCGGCCAGCTTATTCACAAAATAACGGTCGTGCGAAATCGCCAGCACGGTTCCTGTGTAGCTGTTCAGCGCTTCCTCCAGCGCCTCGCGTGAGTCGATGTCCAAATGGTTGGTCGGCTCATCCAGCACCAGCAAATTCGGCTTTTTCATGACCAATAGTGCCAGCCGCAAGCGGGACCATTCTCCACCAGACAGCATACTAACGGGCTTAAACACATCTGCTCCGTAGAACAAATACTTCGCCAGCAGCCCTCGCGCCTCGCCTTCCTCCACACCTGCTTCTTCCTTGAAGTACACAAGCACGGTCGCACGGCTATCCCGCTCTCTTTCCTGCTGGGCCAAATATCCATACTCCACGCGTGCTCCCCATTGCACCATGCCTGCATCCGCGCTCTCCTGACCAAGCAGCAGCTTGAGCAGCGTCGTTTTTCCCGAACCGTTATCTCCCAGCAGCGCCACCTTTTCACCAAACTCCAGACTGCCTGTAGCCCCTTTTAATATCTGGCGCTCTCCATAGGCTTTGGCGATTTCTTCAAATTGCAGCACCCTGCGACCCGAGCGATCGTCCAGCTTCAAGTGAAACTCGGCACCCTGAGGGTCCAGCACAGGCCGCTTCACCAACTCCATACGCTCCAGCGCCTTACGAATCGAGTTCGCTTTTTTAAAAAACTTTTCGTTATCCCCATTACGTCCCCACTCTTCAAAACGCCGAATGGCCTCTTTCATCTTCTTGATCCGCTTTTGTTGTTCCTTGTAGTCCTCGAATTGCAGCAGCAGTCGTTCTTCCTTTTCCTTGACGTAGCCACTGTAGTTTGCATAATAAGTAAACGCCTCGCCATCCTCCAGCTCAATCATCTTGACGGCAACGCGATCCAGAAAATAACGATCATGGGATACAACCACACACGCGCCCGTATAGCTCTGCAAAAATTGCTCCAGCCATTCCAAACCTTTTAAATCCAAATGGTTGGTCGGCTCATCCAGCAGCAACAGATCCGGTCGTCCGATGAGTTGGGACGCGAGTGCAATTTTCGTTTTCTCCCCACCAGACAGGGAACCGAAGCTGCGCGTATACATGGCTTTGGCAATGCGCAGCCCGTCGGCTACCTGATCGATATTCGCATCCATTTTATAGCCGCCGCTTCGCTCAAACCGTTCTTGCAAGGCGGCATACGATTGCAGCAGCTTTTCCAAACGATCCGCATCCACAGCTACAACCGGATCGGACATTTCACGCTCCAGCTCGCTCATCTGATTGCGGCAATCCTTCAGCTCACGATAGGCGTAAGCCAGCGTTTCGTACACGCTCAAGTGTTCAAACTCCGCCGGAATTTGCGGCAAATAGCCGATTTTCGTATCCTTGGCGATGACGAGCTGTCCTTCATCCGGTTGGGACAAACGCGCAATGAGGCGTAACAGGGTGGTTTTACCGCTTCCGTTGCGACCGATGAGTCCCACCTTTTCCCCCGTATGAATATCAAACGATGCACCGTCCAGAATCAGATTGGCACCGTGGTATTTTTTCAATTGTTGACCGTTCACAATATACATGTCTAGGCTCTCCTTTATTTAGGAAGACCCTTACCCGCGCAACACAAAAAGAGCCGCAGGAGCTAGTAGCCCGCGACTCTTTGGATGATACACAATCCGTTCGAGTTAAGGTAGGCGTCTTCTCGCGATGTTTACAACCGTATGATTAAAATTGGACAGACTTCTCCCGTTGTACGGAAAAGTATGCATAATGCCAGCCATAGCAATCGGCAGCTGGCTAATACGGTTGTTCAGCATCTCGTGATTCACCTACCTCACCTCCTTCTTCATAATTGCGTGTAGTATAGCATATTTTCTCACCTTATAAAAGAGGGGAATGCCGTATCGAGCTATAAAATGGATTGGTGCCCGTGCCCTCTGGCGGCCTGCGATGTCCCGCTTCTCGTAATCGAAAATACGCCGCATACAAAAGCAACCATCACAAAAGCCCCGCCTACCCAGGCATTCGTGGCAACCGATTCACTATTCTCAATCACCGCACCTCCCAGGGCTGAGCCGAGGGCAATCCCGATCTGGAGAGCAGAGAAATTGAAGCTTTGCTGAATGCTACCCGATTCGGGGGCATTTTCGATGAGATAGCTCTGCATCGGCGGGGACAAGGCCCAGCTCAATATACCCCAGATGATCAGCAACGGCGCAAATACATACAACGAGTGAACCGAGAATGGCAGCAAGAACATTACGGCGATAAATACGCCCACAATGATCAAAATACTTTTCGCTGTGCCAAAACGATCCGCCAAAGAGCCGCCAATAAAACCGCCCCCAACGGCCGAAAGTCCAAATACAAAATAGGCGACACTAATCCACGATGGATTCAAACCCATCATATTCTCCATAAATGGAGTGAAATATGCATACAGTGTGTAATGACCCGCCAACGTTAGCGTAGTCACCAGATGCGCACTGATCACCTTCACATTTTTCAAGGATTTCAGTTGCTCGCCCATCGGCACGACATGCTCCGTCGGAATCCGCTCCATAAACAGGTTCATGACGATCATAGCAACTACCGTCAACACGGCGATAATGAGGAACAGCACCCGCCAACCAAACGCATTTCCAATCAGCACCCCGGCTGGAATACCAAGCACGATGGACGAGCTAACCCCCATGGAGATCACACCGAGAACCCGGGCCTGATAAGCCTTGGACACCACTTTGACGGCAATCGTCAGCGATAACGTCACAATCAATGACCCACTTGCGGCGGTAACGATACGGGATATAAATAAGACCGCATAATTCGGACTCCAGAAGGCCAACAGGCTTCCCAGAATAAAAATAAACATCGACCACAGGTATAGCCGTTTTCGTTCAATTCTGGCAGTCAGCGCCAATAAAGTCGGCCCGGCGATGGCGTATACGAGCGCATAGATCATAATAAGCTGTCCCGCCGTGCTTACGGAGACATTCAAATCCTGCGCAATCTGGGGCAGAACGCCACCGATAATTAACTCCACCAGTCCCACCGTAAAGGTCGCAATCGTTAAGATAACTACTTTAAAGTTCATTACATAAGCTCCTTTGCTGTCATGTAAATCCCTCGATATACGTAAAAAAATCCTGACCACAAGAAATGTACAAGACGCACATTTTTGTAATCAGGATTTATCGGTTCCTGGTAGAGACCCTCAAACCATATTATTGAGGTTATACAAATGGGACATTCATTGATCACGCATCACGAGGTTATAAATATTACTATAAAGGAGGCTAACCCGAAGTTCAACCCCCTAAAGCTGTAAAAATTCACTCATGGCGCGATCCGATAGATACGGTAAGTATTCATGGCCGTATTCGTGATACAGGAGCATTTCCTTGTCCGATACGATTTTATTGTACACCGCATACTGTGTGGAGGGCGGACAAACCGTATCCGACAGCCCCGTCACAAATAGCACCCGACCACGAATACGATCTGCCAAATGTTGAATGTCGATGTAGCCCAATCGGTGAAATAACTCCTCCTCGCGCACATGATTCGGATCGAACCAGCGAAAATAATACACCAGCTCCTCATATGCAGACGTGGTGGCATCCAGCGCCCAAGCTCTTTTATAGTCCGACAGGAACGGATATACTGGCACCGCAACACGCACACGTGGCTCCAATGCAGCACAGGCAACTGTCAATGCTCCCCCTTGGGAGCAGCCGAATGCGCCGATTCGATCAGGGTCTACCTGCTCCATCGACATCAGAATGCGAACCGTCTGCACGGTATCCAGAAATACATTGCGGTAATACAATCGGTCCGGGTCCGGGTCGTCGATTCCCCGGATGATATGCCCGCGAATCGTCGTTCCCTGAACCTGCAAGTTGTCCTCAGACAAACCGCCTTGCCCACGACAGTCCAGAGCCAGCACGGTAAATCCATGTGCCGCATAGCTCACTTTATCGAACCAGTCCCCACTGTCACAGGAATATCCGTGAAACATCGCCAAAGCCGGACCTTTTTCTGTAAAATGCTTGGGTCGGACGAGCTTTCCATGAACCTTCGCTCCGCCTACCCCTGTAAAATACAGATGAAAGCACTCCACCAGCGGTGAGACAAAATCGGCTGGCTCCAGCGTGTAATCCAGCGGCTGCCGTTCCAACTCCTGCAACGCCCGTTCCCAGTATGCGTCAAAATCCGACGGCTTCGGGCTACTGCCCGTATACGACTGCAATTGCTGTAAAGACATATCCTCCGGCATTCGAGTTCCCTCCTACATCCGGCCCGACTCATGGTCGTCTGCGACCACTTCATCCGTTGCGATGACATACTTCATCATGTCGGATACTGTCGTGTATGCAACACCTACATACGTATCGGCGGCTCCATAATAAATCGCAATTCGTCCGGTGTCCGCATCATGCAGCGTAGCACACGGGAATACCACATTCGGCACAAAGCCCCGTTCCTCGTACCATTCCTCTGGGGTCAGCACGAAATTGGAGGAACGATATTTAACCTTAGATGGATCATCCAGGTCAAGGACGGCTACTCCCATGCTGTATACCAGCCCATTACACGTGCCCGTCACCCCGTGGTAGAACATGAGCCAGCCCTCGGTCGTCTCAATCGGAGCTGGCCCGCCGCCAATCTTCACCGATTGCCACCAGCCCTGTCCGCCCTTGCTCATCACATGACGGTGCTTGCCCCAATACACCAGATCCGGGCTTTCACTGAGAAAGATATCGCCGAACGGCGTATGACCACTGTCGCTCGGACGGGATAGCAACACATAGTTTCCGTTTAATTTGCGGGGGAACAGTACACCGTTTCGATTAAACGGCAGGAACGGATTTTCCAATCGCACAAAGCTTTTAAAATCCTTCGTTTGCGCCATACCCAACGCCGCACCGTAAAAATCGGTACACCAGATGATATAATACGTATCCTCCACTCGAACCAGACGCGGATCGTAAGCATAATTAGGCTGGTAATCGTTTCCTTCCTCATCTACCAAATGCAAACGTTCCGTTTCAATGTCCCAAGCCAACCCGTCGTCGCTCCAGCCCAGATGCAAATGCGGGCGTCCATTAATCGTTTCGGCCCGAAACACCCCCACAAATCGCCCCTCATACGGAGCCACCGCGCTGTTGAAAATACGGGCAATGCCCGGCACCGGATTTCGTCCAATGACCGGATTCTCCGTATGTCTCCATACCGGAGCCTCACTGCCTTTAGGCTTATCCTGCCACGGCATTTTAGCCAGACTGTTTCCCACAATTCGTACGCTACCTACATCCAAATCCACGTTTAATTTACTCATACATATGCTCTCCTCTCACCGAGACACTTGATTTTATCGTTTTTTCTATTTCACTGAACCCTGTGCAAATCCGTTATAGATATATTTTTGTAATGCCAAAAATGCAATTAACGTTGGAATAATAGCAATGATTATACCCGCGCTAATCACTTCCCATTGCGAGCCATACGGCCCTTTAAACTTGAACAACGCCGTCGAAATGACCTGAAGGCTTGTTTTGGGCATATACAGAAACGGGGTGTAAAAATCGTTGTAGATATTAACCCCTTTGATAATAATGACCGTCACAATGGCGGGCTTGAGCAGGGGCAAAATAATGCGCCAGTAGATGGTCAGATAGGACGCGCCATCCAGCATGGCCGATTCATCCAGCGCCACCGCAATGGAATCCAGAAATTGCAGAAAAATATACACCGCAATAATATCGGTTCCCAAATACAGCAAAATAGCTGCCCAAGGCGTGTTAAACAGCTCCAGCTTGTTGATAATCTGGAATGTGGATACCTGTGTCGTTACCCCCGGAATGAGGGTTGCGAGCAGAAACGCACCCAGCATAAGGCTTTTCCCCTTAAATTTAAAACGATTCAAAATATACGCGATCATAGAGCCGGTCAACGTCGCGCCGATGATCGAAATGATCAGAATAAAGGCCGTGTTCACAAATCCGGTCAGCATGTTGCCGTTCACAAAGGCTTTGGCATAGTTCGCCCAATTCAGCCAGTTCACCGGGGGAGTCAGAGGACTGGTTGTCGCATATTCAGCCTTCGTCTTCAAGGAAGCAAACAAAATCACGACAATCGGCAGCAGTGCGACGAACGCACCCAGCAAAAGCGCGGCATACTTGATGCCGTTCGCCAGCGTTCTTTTTAGCGTATACACGGTTAATCCTCCTCTCCCCGAATCAGCAAACGTTGCAGTAGCGTAACTACAATCACGATCAGCAACAAAATAACCGCCATCGCCGAGGCCAAACCGACCTTACTATATTTGAACGCCACATCAATCGTTTGGATGACGAATGTTTTACTGCCGTTGGAGCCGCCAGTCATAATATACGGAATATCGAATGCACTGATCGCACCGCTAATCGCCAGGATGAGATTCAGCTGCAAAATTCGCTTGATACTCGGCAAAATAATGTACCGGAACTGATGCCAGCGGTTGGCCCCGTCCATATCAGACGCTTCATATAGATCACTTGATATGGAGGAAATCGCACCGAGAAACACAATAAAGTTAAAGCCCATGTATCTCCAGATCGACGTGCCAGCCAGTGAAATATTGATAATCTCCGGGTTTCCCAGCCACAGCTTGATATACGAGCCCAGTCCCAGTGCCTGAAGTAGTGTATCCAGCGTGCCGTCCGGCTTGAAGAAGAACAGAAAAATAAAACCAATGGCCACCCCATTCATCAGTGAAGGAAAAAATAAAATGCCCTTAAACACATTTTTAAACCAGGTTTGAAAGCTGAGAATGGTTGCAAAATAAAGGGCCAGCCCCATCTGTACAAACGTAGCGACAAAGTAATACAGACTGACCTTAAACACCGAGAAATACTCGGGGTCGGTAAAGATTTTGATATAGTTTTCAAAGCCCACATATTCCAGACGCTTACTATAGCCGTTCCAGTCCGAAAAGCTGTATTTGAACATGTTGATCACTGGCAAGTACGCAAAAGTGACCAGCAGCGCCAGCGGAATAAATGAAAAGGCTGCAATTATCGCCAATCTTTGTTTGGAGTAGCTGAGATTCGAAAATTTAAACATGCTGCACCTCCTGGCTATCCGTCCATCGACTACTACGTCGATCCCCTCTTATCGTCAGTTCAAATGACTATTTGGCTTCCTTCGCAGCCACTTCAGCACGCGCCTTCACCCATGCGTCGTTCAGATCCTTCATAATGGTGTCATACGATTCCGGGCGGTTGCCGATTGCTGCCTCAATAATGCGTTTCTTGAAGTCCGGCTGCCACAAACCGATTTCTCCCTTTTTGTCAATTTTATCAACAATCCCTTCCTGTCCTTTTGGCGAAGGAGTTAGCGTTTCAAAGACGACTCCCTGATCTCCGTATTGCTTCAAAATCTCAGGTAATTTCGAACCCTGTAGCGGACTGATGCTGCCCGCCTGCTCTACGGCATAATTGGACTTGTCAGTAAACCAGTCCACCCAGGCACGAGCCGCCGCTTTGTTTTCACTGTTTACGTTAATACCGAGGTTGTAATCGCCTGCCAGCGGAACAAGCACCTTGGAGGCATTCGTCGGAAACGGCATAAAGCCGATATCATCCTTGTTGGTGGCTGTGCTTTTGATCTGATCAATGGCCCAGGAGCCTAATACCATCGTACCGATTTTGCCTTGAGACAAATCCGCCTTGGAGGTCTCCCAATCCGTGGTGGTCGGGTCTTTTTCGATCAGACCCTTTTTAGCGGCATCGTACATGATCTTATACAGCTCATAGTGAGGCTGACCCTTCGTGAAATTGTCGTCTGTACTCGGCTGTGTGACATTCACATATTCCTTCGTACCCGCCACTGTAGCCAAATCAGCTTCCCACTGGGTCAGTGCCCACCCGGAGGCATAGTTCGTAAACAGCGGCACGGCCTTGGTTTTGTCCTTAATCTGCTGTAGCGCTTTCAAAAATTGGTCCGGGGTTTTGGGAAGTTTCGTGATCCCCGCATCCTTGAACACATTTTTGTTATAAATCACACCGGAGTACGTCATCGCTACCGGAATACCGTAGACATTGCCCTCCACCATACGTTCTTCAATGCCGGCATACTTGCTTTTCATATCCTCGTAAGTGCCCAGCGGCTCGAAAAAGTCGGGAAGCTCTGCAATGGGAATACTGGTTGGAATAAGCAAGACATCTCCGTAATCCCTGGTCCCCATCCGAATTTTAATTTGGCTCTCATAATCGGCTAATGCCTGAAAATTGACCTTCACCTTCGGATAAAGCTTGTTAAATTCCTTGGCGTAGTCCTGAAACACCGTATCCACAATGTCCGTCCGTTGTGTAATGACCGTGATTTCACCTTCCACATCCTTCGGATCAGAGCTGGCTGCTGGCGTATCTGATCCTTTTGGGGCGCACCCTGCAAACAACCCCGCTAACAATAGCACCGATAGTAACGGCACCAAAATCTTGGACAACTTCATAAAACGACCCCTCCTGCTTTTTGAAATAAGGTTATCGTTAAACTAACAAAATCATTTTATTATGATAACGCTTACTATGTCAATTTCATTATTTTAGAGTATACAAGCAGAGCTGAAAAAGTTTCACACAATACTAATTTATAACCACTAGGCATAATAAATATAGCAGCATAGCTGCCCTGAAACATAACCATTAGCCTTGGGGTAACGGTTATGTTTCAGGGCAGTTGACAGCTTTAAGATACGTGATTATGATTTTAGATAAAGTTAACGATAACCTAATAGAAATTACAAAGGAGGATTTTGCCTCTTGGACACGCTGCTACATGAGATCAGGCAAGAATGGAAGGATCACATACTCCCGTTCTGGCTAGGGTTGAAGGATGAAGTACACGGTGGATTTTATGGTGCGGTGGATGTCGATCTGCACATCCATAAGAAGGCGGACAAGGGCGGGATTGCTACTGCACGGTTGCTATGGTCATTCTCGGCAGCAGCTCGTGTGACCGGGGAACGCATCTATGAGGATGCCGCACGACACGCTTTCCTGTTCCTGCAAGAGCACCTGATAGATCCGGTATATGGAGGAATGTACTGGATGGTAAATCATACGGGCCATCCAGCCGACACCTGCAAGCACGTCTATGCGCAGGCATTCGCTATTTATGCCTTATCTGAATATGCACGAGCAACGGGCGACCCGGATGCGCTATCCCTAGCTAAGGAGCTGTTCCACCTGCTGGAGCAAAAAGGATATGATCGCACCCGCCAGGCATACGGCGAGCAATTTGACCGGATGTGGAACACGCAGCCTAATGAGCTGCTCAGCGAAAACGGAGTAACCGCGCATATCACCATGAATACACATATTCATGTTCTGGAAGCGTATACTGGGCTGCTTCATGTATGGCCGGATGAAGGCGTGCGAGATGCGCTGGCGAATGTATTGGACATTTTATACAGTCGTGTTTACGATGCTTCCGCCCGGCGGTTGGGAGTATTTTTCGACAGTGACTGGCGCTCTCTGCTTGACCTGACCTCGTATGGTCACGATATTGAGGCCAGTTGGCTGATTGAGGAGGCTATGAACGTACTGGGGCACCATCCCCCGGAATATGTAGACATGGTTGTGAATATCGCCCAAGCAGTAGCCAAGCGTGCTGTTCAGCCAGATGGTTCACTGATCAACGAACGGGAAGGCGATCGGGTAGACACCTCGCGCATATGGTGGGTACAGGCAGAAGGAATCGTCGGCTTTTACAATGCGTATCAACGAACACAGGACGAACGTTTCTTACAAATTGTACGGGATTTGTGGGCCTACACCCGGCAGTATATCGTAGATCCACGACCCGGAGGTGAATGGTTCTGGTCCGTTCAAGCGGATGGCAAGCCTGATCCGAGAGAAGTTGCAGGACCTTGGAAATGCCCTTATCACAACAGCCGATTTTGCATCGAAATGCTGGAAAGGACGGGAACGAAATGATTCATACCCAATACCATAAGCTGCTGGTGCAGCAAGAGGAACTGATTACACGTCCGAATGAGATCAACACCACCTTTTACAATGGCATCTACGAACGCTACCACTACCCTGTGCTCACACGTCATCACGTTCCGCTTCACTGGCGGTTTGATTTGAACGTACAGACGAACCCGTTTTTCATGGAACGTCTGGGCGTGAATGCAACGCTAAACCCAGGGGCGATCTATCATGAGGGCAAATATATACTGGTTTCCCGCACCGAGGGGCTGGATCGAAAATCGTTTTTTGCCCTGGCCGAGAGCGATAATGGTATTGACCAGTTCCGGTTCATCGATGCCCCATTGGTATGGGACGATATCGACCCAGACGAAACGAACATGTACGATATGCGGCTGGTGAAGCATGAGGACGGCTGGATCTACGGCATTTATTGCTCGGAGAAAAAGGACCCGGACGCACCAGCACATGACACCTCCAGCGCTGTCGCTCAGGCCGGACTGGTCCGCACCCGCGATCTTCGCTCTTGGACCCGTCTACCGAATATCTCCACCCGATCACCGCAACAGCGTAACGTTGTCCTGCACCCCGAATTCGTGAACGGCCAATATGCCTTTTACACGCGTCCGCAGGACGGATTTATTTCCACCGGCTCGGGCGGCGGCATTGCCTTCGGTCTGTGCGAGGATATTACACAGCCTGTGATTGAGAGCGAAACAGTGATTGACGAGCGCTGTTATCATACGGTGTATGAAGCCAAGAACGGACAAGGCCCTGCCCCGATCAAAACTAGCCGCGGCTGGATTCATATCGCTCATGGCGTACGCAATACCGCCGCTGGTTTACGATATGTGCTGTACACCTTTGCCACCAGCCTGGAGGACCCTTCGCGTGTCATCGCCAAGCCCGGCGGGCACTTTATAGCCCCCTATGATGAGGAACGCGTCGGTGACGTTTCAAACGTGATTTTTTGCAACGGGGTCGTCGTGAACGAACAAGATGAAGTCTTCATCTATTATGCCTCCAGCGACACCCGTATCCACGTGGCAACAACCAGTCTGACCAGACTGGAGGATTACACGTTCAATACGCCGCCCGATCCGTTGAGGTCACTCGGCAACGCCGCTGTTCGCCGCGAGCTTATTCAGCGTAATGAGGCATTGCTGCAGGCAAACTCCCGGCCTTAAGCAGCAGAAGCAAGCCGCAAGCTTTATCCGGCTCAAGGAACGATGTTATACTATCCTGAGAACAACTGTTACCCGCAGGCTAATAGTTGTTCCCCAAGGCGGCTATGCTGCAAACATCTTTTATTTTTGAGAACAGCTACGCCGCAAGTGTTGATATCTCTCAGGGTAGCCATATCTCTTTAAATTTGGAAGGCGGAACAGGAAATGAAGAGCAACGTTACGATGCGGGATATTGCGGATAAGCTGGGAGTCAGCAGCGTGACCGTGTCGAAGGCGCTCAATGACAAGGACGGGGTTAGCGATGAGCTAAAAGAGCGCATCAAGACGCTCGCGGGCGAAATGGGTTACCGTTTCAATACCGTTGCCAGGTCCATGAAGGAGGGCCTCACCTATAACATTGGTGTCGTCATCCCCGAGCGTTTTACCGGCCCCGGCCAATCGTTCTATCTGCACATCTACCAGCATATTTCACGGGCGCTGGAGCAATACGGCTACTATGGCATCCTTCATATCCTCCATCGCGAGGACGAAGAGCAGCTTAATCTGCCACGCATCTATTACGACCGCAAGGTAGACGGCTTCATTCTCCTGGGCCAAGTGAGCAAGCCATATATCGAGCTGGTCCAATCCATGGAGCTGCCCAAAATGTTTCTGGATTTTTATGATGAGCATGCCGATATTGACTCGGTGGTTACAGATAATTTTTATGGAGCCTACGAGCTGACCAACTATCTGATCGCCCAGGGACACCGGGATATTGCATATGTGGGTAATCTCTACTCCACCAGCAGCATTCAGGACCGTTTTCTCGGCTACTATAAATCCCTGCTGGAGCACAGATTGCCCCTTCGTAACGAGTGGGTACTTAGCGACCGGGACGACGAAGGTACTTATGTGGAAATGGAGCTGCCGCAGCCGCTACCGACTGCCTTCGTATGTAACTGCGATCAGGTCGCACACAATCTGGTACAAAAACTGACGTCTCTGGGGTATCGCGTGCCAGAAAACTGCTCTGTAGTCGGCTTCGACAATGATGTATATGCCACCCTTATTGTTCCGCAACTAACCACGGTCGGAGTGGACATTGAACAGATGGCACGCACAGCTATTGATTCGATGATGAAAAAAATAAGCCATCCCGGCAGTCGTTTTGGCCGGGTCCTCGTGCAAGGCCATATCGTATATCGTGACTCCGTGCAACGTATCGAGAGGTCATAATCAAACGTATACCCGTCTTCGGTCAAAGGCCCTGTATTCTTTTGCCACTCGACAGCCAAAAGCCGCTCAGCATGTCGCTGGAGCGGCTTTTGGTGTTCATAGATTCTACACACGTGGTCAACGTACTCGCCTTTACTCAGGAGCGTTGAGCCACAAAAGAGTTGCCCGTTCGATTGAGAATCGGGAGCATCCGAGTTTCCTGTCCCATGGAGGCTTGGCAGAACGGACAAACCGGTTCGCTCAAAAAGGTGAAATCCGTTCGCATCCAGCCGTTGCAACCCTCGTTGGTACACGACCAAATCGCCGTATCTTCCTCTGGGATAATCTCCGGAGCCTGGCGTCTGTACATCTACATTCCCCCCTCGGTTTTATGGGGTAATCCCCTACATTAGAAGGGAGCCCCGCCCAACAAAGCGACAAAGAGGCTCCTCTGATCCAGCTCGTCCTGACCTGTTTTAGCTGGTCTTGGTGACATGCTCCGCCTGCGGCCCGCGCTGGCTTTCCACTACATTAAATTCCACATGCTGGCCTTCGTCCAGCGTCTTGAAGCCTTCGCCGTCGATAGCGCTATAGTGGACAAAAATATCCTGGCCCTCTGTCTCGATAAAGCCGAAGCCTTTATCTGCATTAAACCATTTGACTGTTCCTGTTGGCATATTGTTAAATCCCTCCTGTGCGGGTATTAATATGCTCCATCCTCTGAAAAATATGCGTATTTTTCCAAAATGTTTATTTGCGGATCGCCTTGGTCCAGAAGCCGCCATGAAACTGTTTCGGCTCCACTGTAATGACAAAGGCCTTGGGATCAATATCCAGAATGGATTGGTACAGCTTGTTCTGATTTTTTCGCTTAGCCAAAATTTCCATCACCAGCCGATCTCCATCCCGCCCGCTGCCCAGCCAGGCTGTAACACCGTACCCTTTGTCACGCAGCGCATTGGCGATACCTCCGTTGACCTCATTGCTGATCACCTTGACGGTTACGTAGCCAAGCGCTATTTTCTCCTCAATCCATGCTCCAATGAGAATACCAAGCGCATAGCCGATGGCATAAACCGCGAGACTTGCCACCTGATCCAAATACTTAAGCACCATGTTCAGGCCCAGTACGTAGATCGTAACCTCTACAGTGCTTATGAGTGCAGCAACGTACTTCTGTCCTTTCAGCGTCAAAATCATACGCAATGTATACGCAGACACGTAAATAATTTGAATAACAAAAATAAATAACAAAATTTTAAGCATACGCCCACTCCTCATTTCACGTTCTGATTTGGCCTGTATCCATCATTATACCCTTGTATGTCGCACAGCTTTCCGTTTCGCATCACCCTCGCTCGGGTAAAGACTAACTACAGCATGCTGAATGAAATTTCGATCACATAAGGAGGGCTATAACATGAAGGATAACGGAATCAGCGATAAAATCAAAGGTAATGTTAACAAAGCAAAAGGTGAGATCAAGGATCAAATCGGGAATGCCACGGATAATAAATCCCTTCAAGCCGAAGGTAAGCTGGATAAGGCCAAAGGCCATCTTCAGGAAACAGCAGGCAAGCTGAAGGACGGCAAATAATTCGCGCTTTGGATGTGAGCTTTGACGCAATATTTTCCCATCAAGCCTCGCTGTCTTGTGCAGCAGGCTTGTTTTATTTGACTTGTTTTATTTGACGACTTTTCAAAAAACTTTTACGAAAACAGGGCAACTTTTACTCTTGCTGTTGCGTCTAACCAATATAAGCACATCTGCTAATATCCCTCCAAACGTGTTGGAATTTGTAGGCATTAATGTTACTCTAGTCTATGAACTAGGCTATAATTCTTAAATAAAGGGGTAGACCAACGAATGAAATCATTGAAATCTATGAAAAAGCCTGTCATCATCACTGCCGTATCCGCCTTGGCCATATCGGGGGCTCTTTTCAGCCAATCCACATATGCGGCGCAAGTGACTAAGCCGATCCAAGCAGTTTATAACAATATCAAAATCATCTACAACGGAACTGAGGTTCCTTATGATGCAAAAACAGAACCATTTATGCTGGATGGCGTGACTTATCTCCCGCTTCGTCTGGCAGGTACAGCTTTGGATAAAAAAGTAGAATGGGACGGCACGAACAAACGCGTAGTCATTGCTGACAACGGCGTTCCGATTGATCAATCTACAGTTACAGCATTGAACAACCAGATTACGACGCTGACTCAGGAGCTGAACACGGCGAAAGCAGCGAACACAACCAAAGACGCTACCATCGCTCAGTTGCAAAAAGACAATCAGACGCTAAAAGATGACGCAAGTAAAAACAGTTCTAACTCCTTGAAGGATCTTCAAAAGGAGTTGAACGATGATCACAGCGATGACTACAACACCAACTCTGATATCTCGCTCAGTGGCAATAAAAACGATATTACCGTGACTATCGAAATGACAAAATCCAGATGGACTGACCTATCCAGCAGTAAACAAAAGAGCTACCTGGAGGACATCGTTGAAGATATTTTGAAAGAGTATAAAAATGCCGATGTTGATGGTACGGTTAAGAATTCCAGCAATAACGATAAATTAGCGAGCTTTACAACCAACAGTAGAGGCGATGTTACGATTAAAAAAATAGGTACATCTTTCGACGCAAGCACGATCCAACGTTCTTTGTTTGATAGATACAGCAACTACGCTGGGTACGGCTTTGATTTCAGCGTAAGAGGCGACAGCAGTAAAGCTACGGTGGATGTGTATGTAAATTCGGATGATTGGAATAAACTCTCGAACAATCAAAGAAGTACCCTGACAGATGGCATTATTGATCAGCTAAAAGATAGAGAATCCATTGACAGAGTGGAAGGGTACATCCGTAATAAAGGGAACAGTAGCCAAATCGCTACCTTCTAAGATATAAATTAAAAAACAAGCGACAAAGGCTCAGAGCCCTTGTCGCTTGTTGTTATTGGTTTACTTCTTCCCCCTCTTCTTTTCATAACTGTAATTTTTGAAAGTCTGAACAATTATTGAATCAATCTGCCTACGGAAGTAATATATTTTATATAATCTTTATCCGCATCGGTTGTATCGATATTTTGGGTATAAATCAAATTACCGTGGCTGGTGATTTTAACTTTATAATTCATATTGAATTTAGAATAAGGATTTACACTATAGGTCCCTTTGCTATAAACAATCATAGGATTAAAGTCGATTTGCCTGGAAGCAGGTGATAAGCCACCCTCGTACATAGCATAAATATCCAATATGCCTTTCTTGCGATCCCAATCAAAGGAAGTAAGATCAAACGCATTCGCGTCCATGACCTGGGCCAAGTCTTGTCCCTTAAATTTCATAAAAACTGGACTTTCCGTAAAGCTATCATGCTCTAGTTTCAATAAGCCCCGCTTGGAATCCCACTCCATCTTCGCATCTGTATCTTTCAACAGGATGGATACCGGTAAAAACATCGCATTGTTTTTCATGATGGGGACTGTATCCAATGTCACCGACTCGCCGTTAACCGATATTTCGGGTGATCCGATCGTTGCCGTTACATTACGGCCCAACAGATCAACAGAAGCGGTTTTGCTCGCTGCATTGTAAGTTACTTTACCACCCAATATATCCTCAGCCGCTTGGAGCGGTATAAGCAGTCTGCCCTTCTTATCCACAAAGGGTGGTGCAGGGTAGGTATATAAAACGTAGTGATCATTGACCTTCAAGTGTATGTGCGTTTGTCCTTGAGCCTGCGCTGATGTCAAATTCGTGTTAGTAGCACCCAAACTTAATACAATCATAAGGCATATTAATAACCTGATTTTCATAATGCCCTCCTAGTTATTTTTTTCTTAAGTAGTCTACTCCCATAAACATATAATTTCAACCATAATTTAATATATTTATCCAAATAAAGAACATCATATTTACACATAATGGTACATAAAAGGTTCTATTACATAACAAAAAGAGAGCGCAGAACAGCGCTCTCTTCCAATCAAGCATATAAAAAGTAAGAAATATTAATAGGCCAATGCAAAAAGTCCTTTGATGTGGGACAGGTAACGGATGTTACTGCCTTCCTTCATCAAAGTAGCTACAGCGCCTTTCAGTTGGGTGCCATTCGCACCTACCGTACCGATCGCGTCTGTTCTGCCCAAGCTGCCCAATGTACCGGAGAATACGGGGTTAAAGCTTTCCATTTTCGCTCCGTTGAAGTAAGCGAAGATGTTGTAACCAACCGTTTCACCCATTTGCCAAGCCAACTGAGCAGTTGGAGGGTATGGACGCTCGCCTTCACCCGGGAACACCACTGCGCTGTCGCCAGCGAGGAAGATGTCTTCATGGGAAGTGGATTGCAGTGCGCCGTTCACGGTTGCGCGGCCACGGTTCACTTCGATACCAGATGCGCCAACCAGTGCGTTGCCTTGTACGCCGCCTGTCCAGATCAGGGTGTTCGTTTGGATCGAACGTCCATCTTTGAGCAGAACTTCGTCGGCTTTCATTTCCGTAATGGGAACACCAGCTACGATTTGAACGCCACGTTTTTCAAGGCTTGTTACTGCACGATCAACCAGTGCTTGAGGGAAGCCTGCCAAAATAGATGGTCCAGCTTCTACGCAATACAGGTTAATATCTTCGTAGTTAATGCCTTTTTCACGACAAACCGCAGGCAGCTTGTCAGCATATTCGCCCACCAGCTCGACACCCGTCAGACCGCCACCACCGATAACGATTGTAGCGTCCGCTTTGTTGCCGGATTGCTTGTAAGCATCCAGACGAGCTTCTACGTGCGCGCGAATGCGATTCGCTTCTGCCACTGATTTCAGCGTGAAGCTGTGTTCTTGCAGACCCGGAATACCAAAGTAAGCCGTTTCGCTGCCCAGGGAAATAACGAGAGCGTCATAGCTCAATGTAGCGCCACTGGCTAGAGTTACTTTTTTATCGTCCGGTTTGATTTCCGAAACGGTATCCACTTTCAGGATAATTTCTTTGTTACGCAGCAGTTTCTCCAAAGGAAGCGCAACAGCTTTCTCGGCAATTGTACCTGCCGCCAAACGGTGCAGCTCCGTAATAATTTGGTGCGACGCAAAGCGGTTTACCACTGTAATGGTTGCTTGGCTAGCGTCCAGATGCTGGCGTGCTGTCAGAGCGGCCAGCAAGCCGCCGTATCCGCCGCCCAAGATCAAAATTTGCTTCGACATGTCCATCCTCCGTTCTTGATCAGGTAATTATTTGCTCTCGCGTTGGCGCTCATTCAGAATATCCAGGAAAGCCTGGCTGAAACGCAGCGTTTTTTGTACATTTGGATCTTTAAGCATTTTGAGCAGGCCAAACAGACCTACACTGCCGTCTGTAGTTTGTACGCGGTCTCCTGCTTCAATGGCAGCAGAAGCCAAGCCTTTAGCCGAATCTGTAACAGGCTTCACAAACTCCCCCATGGAGCTTTTCATATCGCCGATAAATACAGGGTCGGTTGCCAAACTGCGGGCTACATCATAAGCATCGGTCATCAAAGTAACCATCTCAGTCAACTTGGGCAGATTCTCAACCAGTACGGTCAGCGATTGCTGAACCTCCGGTTTCATCAATTGGTCCAATACATCCCGAGACTCTTTGGTAGCTTCTTGTGTTACAGCCACCTCTTGTTGGTTTTCAGACATGCGTGAACGTCCTCCTTTACTGTGAAAATAGAAGTCCATTCCTTTCTCGTAACCTGTATCGATAAACTCTAGCAATAAAACGTTCAATGAATTCACGCCCTCAGACATACAAGAAGCACAGCTAAAACCGGCCTATACCCAATAGGGCAAGACTGATTCATCGCAAACACTAATTGTATATTGTTCAGACGGTATTCTGTTGTTACTGCTGCGGAATATTACACGAAGCGCTTCTCCGTGACAACAACAGGCCGAAACGGAACCCTATACCTCTATATTACACCTTTCACAACACAATCGTCGAAGAAATTTTAAATTTGCACAAATTCCTACAAAATTTTTATTGTTATTTTAGATAAAAATTAGAATAAAATTAGATTTTGTCCAATTTCCTGCAAAAAAAAGGTCATTTCATAGCATGGAAGGGTAATAGAAAGAGTGAATTTCATAGCGCGATCAAACGGAAATCACCACAAAATATGCATATGAGGTTTGATACGATGGCTAAAACATATTCAGATATGGTTCAAGAAGCGAGACAACATGTTCAGGGCATTGATTCACAGGAAGCACGCCAACGCATTGAGGCCAATCCCGATACGTTCGTCATTGATGTGCAGGACTCCCACGACGCGGGAGTATCCTAGGTTCATAAGGAGTCCTCTGGAGCATCTGTATCACCAGGAGATGGCAACGGCACACCAGATTCGATAAATTCATCGACATCACGGGCCGCCTTGAATTGATTGCATTCGTTGCAAGCACATACGCAATTGACAGGCGTCGTGTGTCCCCCTTTGGCACGGGGCAGCAAATGATCAATAGTATCGCCGTAACCCCCGCAGAAAAAGCAGGTATAGCGATCACGCTTGAGCACATATTGACGGAATTCCTTATTGCTGTAAAGTCTGCGGATGGCGTACGGATTAATAACCACTGCCATGCGCTCTCTGACCAGGGTAACCGCCAAATCAAATTCAATCTCTTGATGCCAACGTCTTCCCTGATCGGTTTTGCCCCTTAACCGAATCATCCCGTTACGGTTGAGCCGCAGGGCCTTCGTATCCGCAGGCTTCAGCCTGCTGAGCAAATGCCGAACCCGTTGTCGATGACGCTCGCGGGCTTTATCCGTGACTGGCTTCCTACGTGGCGGCTGAGGCTGCACGTCAGGCTGTGCGGACGCCTCCATGCTTTGCACAACTGCATCATGCACACCGCCATGCGATGCCAGGGAAGCCGTGAGAGGCTGTGTCCCCTCGACGGAAGAAGGAGCGGATGCAGACGTACGTTCTTGCGCCGCTAACCCCCGGCAGGAACGGCAAGGACCACGCCGGGAATAAGGACCAGCCCGGCGACCGGTTCTACGCTGAAATTCCGTTAAAGGCTTCCATTCCTGACAATACGTACATTTTTTCATCAGCGGTTCGCCCGCTTCGTTCCTGATTGGCTGCGATTCCGTCATGTTTGCCCCTCCTTTCCCCGTTACTCACGTTTACTGAATGTCTGAAACCCGAACTCTGGTTAAGTTAAATTCATTCTACCGTTTTCACGTTCCCTTTTCTAGCCATCGAATATATACCCCTACAAGGTATAACAAATTTTAAGCATTTGGCATACGTTATACAGCGATCCCTGTTCTCCATTCGGCAGCTTATTGACCGTCTGACGTTTAGCCCCCCTTGCTTGGTGGGTAACTTGTTATATATGAAGGAGGGACGCAAGATGAAAAGGAACCATACGATGATGCAGTTTTTCGAGTGGAACGTCGAGGCTGACGGCTCCCACTGGAAGAAACTTGCCCGCCTGGCACCGAAACTGAAGGCCAAAGGAATTGACGCGATATGGATTCCACCTGTCACCAAGGGCCAATCCCCCGAGGATACGGGATACGGCGTCTATGACCTTTACGATCTGGGTGAATTTGATCAAAAAGGTGCGGTACGCACCAAATACGGTACAAGGGAGGATCTGCTGGGGGCTATTGCTGCCTGCGTTCGCCACGGTGTAGCCGTCTATGTCGATCTGGTCATGAACCATAAAGCCGGTGCGGATGAAACAGAAGTATTCAAGGTCGTCGAGGTCAACCCGGATAACCGCAATGAGGTCATTTCCGAGCCGTTCGATATCGAAGGCTGGACTAAGTTTACGTTCCCCGGTCGTCAGGGTCAATATTCCACATTTCAATGGAATTTTGAGCATTTTAACGGGACCGATTACGACGCAAGTCAGGGTCGAACGGGAATTTATCGTATTTTAGGCAAAAATAAAAGCTGGAGCGAGCATGTAGATGATGAATTCGGTAATTATGATTATTTGATGTTCGCCAATATTGACTATAATCATCAGGAAGTGCGCAAGGAAATGATCCGTTGGGGCAAATGGCTGGTGGATACCCTGCAATGCAACGGATTCCGTCTGGATGCGATCAAGCATATCAATCATGAATTTGTACGCGAGTTCGCAACGGAAATGATTAAAAAGCGCGGACAGGACTTTTATATGGTCGGCGAGTTTTGGAAACCGGATCTGGAATCATGTCAAAAATTTCTGAACACCATTGATTATAAAATCGACCTGTTTGACGTATCTCTCCACTACAAGCTACATAGCGCTTCCTTGGGTGGCAAGGATTTCGATTTAAGCACCCTTTTCGAGGATACGCTGGTCCAGACTCATCCCCTGAACTCCGTTACTTTTGTCGATAATCATGATTCCCAGCCGCACGAGGCTCTCGAATCGTGGGTGGAGGACTGGTTTAAGCCCAGCGCCTACGCGCTCATTCTGCTGCGCAAGGACGGTTACCCCTGCGTATTCTACGGCGATTACTACGGCATTCAAGGGCAAACGCCCGTAAAAGGCAAGCAGGCCGCGCTCGACCCGCTCCTGTACGCCCGATATCATAAAGCCTATGGTGAGCAAAAGGATTATTTGGATGATCCCCATACGATTGGATGGGTACGTCAGGGCGTGTCTGAATTGAAAGGCTCCGGCTGCGCCGTGGTGGTCACCAACGCCGACGACGGGCAGAAGCGTATGTTTGTGGGAAAACACCGCGCAGGAGAGCAATGGACCGATCTAACTGGCCGTCACGACCATATCGTACAGATTGAACAGGATGGCTACGGCGTATTCCCGGTTCGTGCCGGAAGTGTATCGGTATGGGCGCTTCCCGGCGAGGACGACGGCCTGGAGGAAGCAGAAGACGACGTGGACGCTTAATTTATCTCTTTTTAACTTATATCCAGCACAAAGAGGACAGGATGCAACGAAGCTCCCTGTCCTCTTTGTTATCGAAAATCACTCCGTTACCTTGCTTTGGTTGGCCACGGCCTGCTTTTTCGCCTCCACATGACTTGGATCACCGAGATAGAAGCGCCGGATGGGATCTATATGCTCATCCAGCTCGTAGACCAGCGGCACACCTGTCGGAATATTCAAATCCAGCAGTGCGGTTTCGTCCAGATTCTCCATGTACTTGATTAATGCCCTCAGGGTGTTGCCATGCGCGGAAATAATGACCCGTTCCTTTTTTTGCACCAAGGGTACAATCCGCTGCTTCCAAAACTCACCAACCCGATGCACCGTATCCTCCAAACTTTCTCCGAGCGGCAGCTCTTCCGGCTTAATGTTGCGGTATCGTTCCTCTCTGCGAGGGCTTCGTTCATCCTGTTCATCCAACATGGGAGGTCGCACCGTCAGGCTGCGTCGCCAGATATGTACCTGTTCCTCGCCGTATTGGACGGCAGAATCCAGCTTGCTCAGTCCCTGAAGAGCACCATAATGGCGTTCGTTCAGCTTCCACGACTTCTGCACGGGTATCCACAAATGATCCAGCTCGTCCAAAATATGATACAGCGTACGAATGGATCGTTTCAGCACTGAAGCGAACGCCAGATCAAACGTATACCCATTCTCCTTGAGAATACGCCC
This sequence comes from Paenibacillus sp. FSL R10-2782, assembly GCF_038592985.1. Classification (NCBI taxonomy): domain Bacteria; kingdom Bacillati; phylum Bacillota; class Bacilli; order Caryophanales; family Paenibacillaceae; genus Paenibacillus; species Paenibacillus sp. FSL R10-2782. Next base: position 5,264,087 of record NZ_CP151951.1, read on the forward strand.
TGCCTCTATGGCTTCATGGGTTCCCTGCTCGGTCAGGTCTACATCCGTCCAGCCTGTAAACAGATTTTGGCGGTTATACACGCTCTCTCCATGCCTCACCAGCACCACTTGATACATTGCCCCACTCCTTACTTACTGTCGTTATGTTTTACCTAACTTCTATGTATTTAACGTAAAATGCAGTTTTTAAACAGGTTATTCTTCATTTATATATAAAAAAGGACGGCATTAGCCATCCCAATCTTCGTATCCTGCACATATCTGCACAGGAAAGACTACATAATATAGATTAATTGCAGGCACTTAGTCTCTCTTACTGAATTTGGACAACAACTCCAATATCCGTACATACAGCCACACTAAAGTCACTAGCAATCCAAAAGCGCCATACCACTCCATATATTTCGGTGCGCCCTGATCTGCTTGCTCTTCAATGAAATTAAAATCCAACAGCAGATTCAAAGCCGCAATCACAACGATAAACAGACTAATACCGATTCCAAGCCAGCCTGTCTCATGAATATAAGGAACGTTCATCCCGAAAAAGTTCAAAATAAAGTCAACCAGCGTCACCAGGAAAATCGCCAACGTACATAAAACAACGAAGGAGATAAAGCCCCGGGTAACCTTAATGATTCGCTGTGTATACATAAAGAGCATCAAAAACAAAATACCCACCGTCAACAAAATCGCATTCGCCACGATACCCGGATAGTCATATTCCATGAAAGCTGAAATCCCGCCTAAAGCAAAGCCGCTCAGAATCGCGTAAACAGGCGACAAAAACGGGGCTGATTTTGGGAAAAAGGATATAGCCAGCGCTATGCCGACCATGCCAATGGAGCCTGCGGTTATAAAGGATAAGACCTCAACTGTACCATTGTAAGTCATATACCAGGTGATACTGCCCGCGATGATCAGCAGAACCAGCAGGAGCAGTGTTTTGTTGATCGTGCCTCCGATGGTCATGCGCTGTTCGCTAACTTCTCTTTCATCTTCGCGCACGAAGATGTCATCACGTAAAACCGGATTGCTAAAGCTCATAAAGGGGATGCTCCTTTTCGATGTGTATTTACTATGCCATATGTATATATCGGCACAGCCCAAAAAAAGTTTCATAAAATTTTCAAAGCAAAAAAACTCTAGCTCACCTTGCGGCAAACTAGAGTTAGAGGATCAGGTCGTTACAGCTTAAAAATCAGCCGTCGCAATTTGGATCGTACCAAATGTGGCGCCGGCTGCAGTAGTCAACAGACCAGCTACCAGCAATAAGGCAACTTCCAGCGTAAGGCTAGTAAATTCAGGGATAACATAAGTGATCACGGGTGCGTTGACACGAGTAACGACAAGATTGATCGGAGCCGGACCGTTATTATTAACGGTAATTGTAGCATTTGCGCCACCGTTCAAGTTTTCAAAGTATGATTTACCGATACCAGCCGCAATCGTGAAGTTTTGTTGAGGTAAAAGAATCGCCATAGGATTCACCTCCCTTGTGCTTGATAGTGTATTCTATGCCTTCAAATCTATGAGCGTAACGTTAAGTGACTCAGTAGGAAGACACAAAATTCACAGATTCATAGATTAAAGTCCCTATCACAAGCCAAAAAAGGGATGTCCGATCAGATCCTTTGCAGAATCTGATCGACATCCCTTCTTAAATAAACGAAGAAATAACCTACATCATATAACGTTAAATGTTCTATTTTAACTCTACTGAACGAGAATACTTACTTTCTGCGGATCGAAACGGGATGGCGCGGAAACCTTCACGCGAATATTACCAGCCTCACCCTTCGTACGAATCCAGAACGCAATACGCCCACCAATTAGCGATAGGCTGGACGGACCGATTAATTCACCTGCTCCCTCCACCTCCACGGAAACCGGATCAGCATAGAAAGGCAGGACATTCCCGTATTCGTCCAGAGCATCCACCACAACTCTCGTCACGTCCCAATCGCCTGCCTCCAGCGCTGTATCGTCGGCAGCTACACGCAGTTCCGTCGGCACCGGATTACGAGAGTAGCGTCTGCGAATCACTTCTTGACCGTCCACGTACCCGATGAACACAGCATCTTCCCACTTCATGCCCCAGTGACCTGTCAGTTCGTCGATAACGACCGGAGGATGCGGAAGAGCCGGATACTTTTCCTGGTTTGGACGATAGACGCCCTTGCGTTCGTCGCCATAAATGAATTCCACCTCATCACAATTGGTGAATACAACCAGCGGTACGATGCCCCCAATGTTCCGTTCGCCACGTGACCAGTAAGTGACCGGCTCCAGAATGATTTCCTGCTCGACCCGCTTCTGACTGCGATACACGTTCGCTGCGAATTTGGGCAGGCGGAACATATCCATCACACCGTGGTAGCAGATTTTATCGCCAGAGCCAAAATCTGCATGCGTATTGTAGTCAAAAGCGCACCAGCCAATCGCCCCGGCAATGCCTTCATCGGCATAGGAAGCGTTCTGCACCCGCGTATGGCGCAACGCATGTTCCATCACCCGTTCCTCCTGGTCAAAGCGCTTGGTCGGGTACATATGCCCGTTATATTCCGTCACCAGATAAGGAACCGGATGATCCAGCTTGGTGACGAGGGACGGCTGGCGCAAACCTGTCGTTTCCCCATCTACACCTTCTGTATCGTCATACGTATCGAAATTGCGGATTTCCTTCGCCAAATATTTTTTATGCCCGCCGTCATGAACGAAATCGTTCATCGTATACACATCTTCCAGCAGCTCGCTCCCTACAATATAGCGCACGCCACCCGTCGCACGAATCGGATCAAGCTTGCGTGCAAGCTCATTGGTACGTGCGTACAGCTCATGATCATCCTGCGACTCATTAATCCGCACGCCCCAGATCACGATTGACGGATGATTACGATCACGGATAATCATATCCTCCACGTCCCTGACCACCTGCTCCTTCCACGCTTCGCCGCCAATATGCTGCCAGCCCGGAATTTCCTCAAAAACGAGCAGCCCGATCTCATCGCAACGGTCCAGAAAATGACGGGACTGCGGGTAATGCGATGTCCGCACCATATTCAGGCCCAATTCCTCTTTGAGTACATCGGCGTCACGGCGCTGCGCTCTTTTCGGCATGGCATAGCCGACATACGGGTAAGACTGATGGCGGTTCAAGCCAAGCAGCTTGATCTTTCGCCCGTTCAGGTAAAACCCGTCCGGCTGAAATTCGGCTTCGCGGAAGCCAAAACGCACGGTCAGACGATCTATCTCAGCCCCGTTTCGCAGCAACGTTAGTTCTGCTTCATACAGCTTGGGATCATCTATATCCCATAGCTGCAAGCCGTTCAGTTCTTTCAGCTCCAGCGTCACTTCCGCCCCCGTCACTGCTGTTGGTTCGGTCTCCGCCTTCACGCTCGCTCTGTCCAGCAGTCGCAAAGCGACCGTCAAATCGTTCTCCTGATCGCTAGTCCCCTCCAGCTCCACAACCACGCGTACCGCCTTGCTTGCCGCAAGCGGCTCCAGTGTCTGCACGAATACTGTGCCGAGATGCACCGGCTCGACAATTCGCAGCTGCACCTCCCGGTAAATACCGCCATAGGTCAGATAGTCAATGACTGCCCCAAAAGGAGGAATGTCGTCCCGCTCCGTGGAATCGACGATGACCGTCAGTACATTGGAACCGCCGTATTCGGCAAGTCCGGTCAATTCAATACTGAACGGTGTGTAGCCTCCCTTATGTTCTCCCGCTTTTACCCCGTTCAGATATACCTGCGCATAAGTCATGACCCCTTCAAAATCGACGTACACCCGTTTCCCCTTGGCATTGGCCGGAATGTCCAACTCTCTTTTATACGTGGAAACAAACTGGAAAGCCTTGTCGTCAAAATAGTTATAAGGCAGCTCTACATTGGTGTGTGGCAGCAGAATAGACTCATACCGACTTACATCGATTCCTGCGCTTATTTCGCTCTCAACATATTCAGGACGGTAAAACCACTGGTCATTCAACGGCAAAATGGTACGCATGGGCAGTCACCTCAAACTTTTATTTTTCAATCTGATATCATAGTAAAATATTTAAGTAAAAATAATGAGTAAAACTTAGTAAAATAAATATATTTTTAATGTAAGCATTTACAAAGCATTTGTCAATTCCGTTTTTTCTTCTGCCCATACAAAAAACAGCCCCGGCATCCGGAGCTGTGAAGACCATGAAATACACAATGGAGCACATTTCTATATCGAGTCGGTAAACGGCGGTCCACTGCTGTTACGAATCATCAGTTCGGTTGGAATGGTGACCTTGCGACCAACCTCATTCGGACCGTTGCGCACCGTATGCAGCAAGAGCTGAACGCCTGTTTCTCCCATCAATTCGGTATACGTCTTGACCGTCGTCAGCGACGGTGTCAAATATTCCGCTGTCGGAATATCATTGAAGCCGACGATTGAAATACGTTCAGGAACGGCGATTTGATGCTGCTCCAGCGCCTTTAATACGCCAATCGCTACCGAATCGCTCGCAACAAAGAAGGCTGTAGGCAGGGTCTCTGACCCTGCCAGAACTGCCGCTTCCATCGCACGAAAGCCGTCTGCCGCCGTTCCGCCACATACATGAATGTCGTTCGACGTGCATAGCCCATGCTGCCCTTTATACCGCAAAAAGGTCTCATAGCGTGCATCCATCTCCGCTTGATCGGAATCATGGGCCTGCTCATCCTTGCCCATGCCTACATAACCGATGTGACGATGGCCCGCGTTCATCAAATAATCCAGCGCGTCTGCCGCAGCACGAGCGAGGTCAATGACGACATAGTCCGCACCTGTACGCTCTACCGGGTGATCCAGAAAGACGCAAGGGATGGAAAGCTCCAGCATGTGCTCTATTTCCTGGCTGCTAAAATGCCCGAGCACGATTAGCCCGTGCAGCCCTTCGGATAGCGTCTTCAGTGCGGACAGGTCTTCCCGCCGGAAAATCCGCTCCAATTGCGCTCCGCTCTGGCGGCATTCCTTTTCCACGCCGAACCGGATGGAGAGATAGTACGGGTCCTCCAGTTCCTCATACGCGCTAAACCAATGAACCATCCCGAGCCGGATCGGCCCCTCGGCCTTTTTACGGGACTGACGCCCGATGCCTCCATTTTTACGTTTAACGGTCGTATATTTCATTCGCTCGGCAACCTCAAAAATTTTACGCCGTGTTTCCTCCGAAACGGACAATGTTTCATCATAATTTAAGACTCGGGAAACTGTTGATATGGAAACTTCCGCCTCCTGAGCAATATCTTTTAACGTAGGCATTGCAGACTCCTTTGATGGTTTTACTCCATTTTTACGTTCTTTTACTGTTATCTTACTCGTCGTCTCCGTGCAACACAAGCTGTCGTTTTAGAAACGTAAGCCAAATTTTTCATATAACAAGTCCAATCATGATAAAATATGTAGCATATCAGAAATGACACAAGGAGGAAATACGCATGAAACAGGAACTGATTAAACGCCTGACCACTTATGTTCAGGTAGATACCCAATCCGATGAAAGCAGCAACACTTGCCCGACTACACCCGGACAGCTCACACTGGGCAACCTGCTGGTCAACGAACTGAAAGCCATTGGTATGACAGACGTAACCATAGACGACAACGGTTATGTCATGGCAACTCTTCCTTCCAATACGGATAAAGAGGTTCCGGTTATCGGCTTTTTGGCCCATCTCGATACCGCTACCGAAATGACTGGCGCAGGGGTAAAGCCTCAATTGATGGAAAACTATGATGGGGGCGACATTACGCTGAATACATCGCTGGGTGTGAACCTTTCTCCGCGCGAGTTTCCCGAGCTGCCTCAATATAAAGGTCATACCCTGATCACGACGGACGGCACCACGTTGCTTGGTGCAGATAACAAAGCCGGGATTGCAGAAATTATGACAGCCATACATTATCTGCTGGATCACCCGGAAATTCCGCATGGCAAGATTCGCGTCGCCTTTACACCGGATGAAGAGATTGGAAGAGGACCGGAACGATTTGACGTAGCTGCTTTCGGTGCCCAATATGCCTATACAGTAGATGGTGGACCGCTTGGAGAACTGGAATATGAAAGCTTTAACGCCGCAGCCGCCCATATTACTATTCACGGTGTTAATGTCCATCCCGGTACAGCCAAAAACAAAATGATTAACGCCGTCAAAATTGCCATGGAGCTGAACGGACGATTGCCTGCGAATGAAGCTCCGGAATACACGGACGGATACGATGGCTTTTATCATTTGCTGGAATTTGAGGGTACGGTAGAACAAGCCAAATTACACTATATCATCCGTGATTTTGATCGTGAAAGCTTTGAAAACCGGAAGGCTTACTTAACGAACGTGGTAAAAGAGCTGCAAGTCGTATATGGGGAAAACCGTATCGTTCTGGAGCTGAGAGATCAGTATTACAACATGAAGGAGAAAATCGAGCCCGTCAAGCACATCGTGGATGTTGCCCATGAAGCGATGACAAAGCTGGGAATTGATCCGATCATCAAGCCGATTCGCGGCGGTACAGATGGTTCACAGCTGTCCTATATGGGACTGCCTACACCGAATATTTTTACGGGTGGGGAGAACTATCACGGTAAGTTTGAATATGTATCGGTGGACAATATGGTGCTTGCAACCAAGGTTATTGTTGAAATCGTTCAATTGTTCGAACAGCGCGGCAAGTGAACCGACTACACCAAACGCTGACACTCCAAGATTAAATACGAGGGCATATCGTTTTGTAATGGAAACGATATGCCTTTTTTTGAAACCCTCATTCTCCTTAAATTTTCAATATTTTTATAACTTTTATCACTCAAAAGACCGACAATGAATACAAGGCTATAAAAAATATATTTAGTAAAGAAAGGTAGGTAATTTAGTTGGATTCATTAAATGCATTAATTGCAGCAATCCCCTATATACAGCAAATTATGCGTGAAAAGGTGACTCTTGCGCTTTTTGACCGTACTCATGTTCTGGCTTATAGCGAGTCGGAGGGCATGGATCTCGGCTTTGAAGTCGGCTCGGAGCTGCTCAAGGACTACCAAAATTTTTCCATGCTTAAAAATGGGCGCGAGCCGAGCCTGACCCACATTCCTGCTGAACTGCTGGGATATCCTCTTGATATGGTTAGTATTCCTGTGTTTGACGAAAATGGCGAGGTCGTTGCAGCATTTGCTGCTTCCTATAATTTGACTAACAAGAATCAACTGGATCAAATCGTGACTGAGAACCTTTCCATCACCGAGCATCTCATTGACATGGTGCAGCATGTAGCAGCACACACCGAGGAGCTACAAGCTACCAGTGAACAGATTTTGGAGAACACCCAAATTGCCGTACAAAACTCGGGTAAAATCAATCAGGTCGCTGTATTTATCAAAGAAATCTCCGACCAAACCAACCTGCTTGGATTAAATGCTGCCATTGAAGCGGCACGTGTCGGAGAAGCAGGAGCAGGCTTTGGTATCGTCGCCCAAGAAGTGCGTAAGCTCTCGGTAGAATCCAAAAAAGCGACGGTTGATATTGAAGCGGCTCTCAAGGATGTACAAAACTCTGTTCATCAGATGGAAGAGGAAATTAAGCAAATTGTTGCTTCTTCGCAGGAGCAAGCAACGCTGGTAAGCTCTTTTACCGAAGTGATGGATCGTATGCAACAAGCGAGTGAAACGATGCAGCAGTTAGCTAACAACCTGACTTCCTATATTGTGAAATAAATGTAATTCCGCAAGAAAAAAGGGGAGTACACTTATCGCAAAAAGCGTTAAAGTGTACTCCCTTTTATTTATAAAACCCCTGCCGGGACTCATCAATCAAATCAAGTTTAAACAATATCAGAGAACACCCCATGATTGGCAAGATTCACGGGGGCTAGTTCACCCAGTAGAGTACCCGCCGGAATCACAATACTAAGAAACACCAAGACCATAGTTACCGAGATTAAAGCCTTTTTCATTATGAAGCCCCCTTAATAAAATGGTTTGATATTGCTCTTGCTGTGACGATGTTGCCAAATCTCGATAAGCCTCAAACAAAGCCACCAATGTCCTGAAATCGGCATCTGCTTCTACACTAACAGAGAATTGCAGAGAAGCAAGGACATAATTTAACGCAACCGTATACTGCTCCTGTTTGAAATAATAAATGGCTAATTGGTTAACAAGCTTTAAATAATATACGCGGTTTCCTCTATCTTCATAACCTTCAAATATCTCAATATCGTGGGCAAAATCATTCAGCAGATCGTCAATATTCCAATTATTCAAATTAGCTGCTTCGACAATACCGACCAATCCTGGAAGCAGTTCCTCATCATTGTCGTGAAGAAATTGAACATATTCGGGCAGAAGCTCCCGTTTTCCCGAAAGCAATTCAACCGTGTACAGGTTGGCTTTGGCGAGAAAACGAAATCTTTCCACTTCTTCATGGCCGCTCTCATCCAGCCCCATAAACCAACCCATTTCGCCGTACTTCATAATACATTCTCTAGCTTCTTGATACTTACCCTTATTCTGAAAATAAATAGATTTAGCCAAATAACTGTATGCATAATAAAATACCAATGGATGTTTGGTATTCAACGTCTCGTGCTTGCCGTCCGCAGCATTTCTCAGTTGGATGTGATACAGGCTTTCAGCCAAAGCATGCAGATAGTCTGCAACCTTGTTCGCTTCATCCCAATCGTTATGTGTGTAGCTGATTCTAAACAACTCACAAGCCTTGTCGAGTTCGTGGCTGTCCGACAACAAATAAATAGCTTCCCTTTGATTCAGGACCTCTTCCACTAAAACCCGCCTCCCTATTTCTGAAAATGACGTTTACCCATGTATTCTCATCAGGAGCATCCGCGTTGTCGTTCCTCCGCATACCAGTATATTACAAATATAGACAAATGCTAACTTGAAGTCAATTCAATCATAGATATGTAGTTTCTTTTGCAACCTAAGATTGTCGTGTATGGTTTATAGCCGATGAATAAATGAATCATGCTAGAGAAATAATCCATAACAAAGATGTAATCAGGTCCTCCAAAGGAGGTCAAAAAGAAGTCATAGTATCGTCAGGGTAACTACGTTACGAAATAGTGCGTACTTTTCAATCGGATACCTGGGGCTTACAATCAAACCTGTGCATGAAACCAAAGTATTCACAGCATTCAACAGAGCATGTACCTGTTCATCCAATACAAATTCACTAAAGGAGTGAAGTTAATAACATGGAACTTCAATTGGCTTTAGACTTAGTAGATATCCCGCAAGGCATTGCATTGGTAAAAGAAGTAGAATCGTATATTGACATCGTAGAAATCGGTACTCCAATTGTCATCAATGAGGGACTTCATGCGGTAAAAGCAATGAAAGAAGCCTTCCCGAATCTGAAAGTACTGGCTGATCTGAAGGTCATGGATGCAGGCGGTTACGAAGTGCTGAAAGCTTCCGAAGCTGGCGCAGATATCGTTACGATTCTGGCTGTAGCTGAAGATGCAACGATCAAAGGTGCGGTAGAAGAAGCGAAAAAACAAGGCGGCAAAAAAATTCTGGTGGACATGATCGGTGTTAAAAACCTGGAGCAACGTGCGAAAGAAATCGACGCTCTCGGCGTAGACTACATCTGCGTGCATACAGGCTATGATCTGCAAGCTGAAGGACAGAGCCCGTTCGAAGCACTGCAAACCGTCAAAAAAGTCGTGAAAAACTCCAAAACTGCGGTTGCTGGCGGCATCAAGCTGAGCACACTGGCTGAGGTCGTTAAGGCTCAACCGGATCTGGTTATTGTCGGCGGCGGGATCACTGGCGAGGACGACAAAAAAGCCGTTGCTTCCCAAATGCAGCAGCTCATTAAACAAGGTTAATTCCAATGGAAACCTCTCAATATTTATCCGAGGTGCTCAAGGAACTGCAATGGGTTCCACAGCTAATCAGTGATGAGGAATCAGAGCAACTGATTCAGTCCATTGCCGCTGCGAATAAGGTGTTCGTCGCAGGCGCAGGCCGTTCCGGGTTCATGATCCGTTCGCTGGCGATGCGGCTGATGCATATGGGTGTTCGGGCTTATGTGGTCGGGGAAACGGTAACTCCCGGCTTGGGCGAAGGCGACTTGCTGATTATCGGTTCAGGCTCCGGTGAAACTAAAAGTCTGATCTCGATGGCAGAAAAGGCGAAAAAGCTGGGGGCTTCTCTGGCACTTCTGACCACTTCCCCTGGATCGACCATTGGCAAGCTGGCTGATATGATCGTCAAGCTTCCAGGCGCACCCAAGGACCCAACCAACAAGGATTACCAAACCATTCAACCCATGGGTTCACTATTTGAGCAAACCCTGCTGCTGTATGGCGATGCATTGGTGCTCAGAACGATGGAGCTACGCAAGCTGACTTCTAAATCTATGTTTGGTCAGCATGCCAATCTGGAGTAAGTTTTATTGCATTTTGATATTTTGAATTTGCAATACACAAAAACTAAAAAATTAAAAAGTACAGCTGATCCAAATTTCTTTTCGGATCAGCTGTACTTTTACCCATTATATAGACCATGGACCTTCTGCAAGAAAAACAATATCGTCTGGGTATAACAGTTTACCACTTTAGAGTTCTTCCTTTAAAAAGGATATACTCCAGTTCACCTTTAATGATTTTTTTGTTTTCTATCGTGCCTGGATATGGCATGTCCAGGCTACGTGTAACGATTCCATCCTTATCTATACTTGGCCGTTTACGATTTCTGTCTTCAGTCCCCGTGCTATTATTAAAAATAAAAGTGGTATTTAAATCTTCAATGCCCTCACTAAGCTTTTTCCCGGTTATATTCTTAGCTGTGATAGTTAGATGAATCTTTGCCTCCCCCATGGTCAATTTGTACGATAACAAACTGAAAGCATGCTCATTGTCTACCGGTACTCTATCCAAATCTTCAACATTCTCCATCATAGGTGTCTTCATTAATTCCTTCCCAGAGAGGGAGTACAGTTTATTTTGTTGATCCCATTCCTGATGTATATTTAGTTGCGTCGTAAGTATTCCTAAAGGAACAAATATCGAATCTTTGTAAAGAACCGGGACGGTATCCATCACGGACGCGTTTGAATCGGTAACAATCTCAGTGGAGTCCATTTTAAACTTAACCTGATGCGACCCAAACTGAATGGTGGCCGTTTTGGAAGTCGGGTCATACGTCGTGTGTCCACCCAATAAATCGTTAATAGATCTCAAAGGCACCATGAAGCGATTATTCTTATCAATATAAGGGGCTTTGGGTGTCGTAAATAAGACATAGTAATTGTTGATTTTCAAAAATTGCGTGCTTGGAGCTATACTCTGAGCTGATAATTTTCCAGTAAAAGCTTCTTGAGAAAAACAAAAAATCATCAAACTTAAGACCATAATCTTGAACAGCAGCTTTCCCACAAAATATCCTCCTTAAAACAAGATGGGTAATGCCCCATCCGATAAAATTTATTCTAAAATAATATCAATCAATTCTGATCCTGCATGAACGAAATTTATAAATATTTTATTTCGTGGAGAAGAACAATATCCATAGGTTTCGGTACTTCGCCATGGAACACTATCTACTGAATTAGGACCTATAAAGGAGCCATACCAATCAACATTTTTGATGTATGAACCATCGTTATAGTCTTCGTGATTTTGAATTTGGGCTATACTTGTCATTCGTTTTATGATGTTACCATTACCAGAAGCAGTCCAACCTGGAGCCGCCCCGGTGTAGGTTTTTTCAACTTTCGTACCGCTAATATCGTAACCATAAATAACTAAAGCAACAATGCCATCAGATGGAACATAAAACTTCATCTGGATGTCCTGATCTCCTTCAAATCTTGGAGTAAACGTTAAGGGGCCACCATTACCCTCTATTAGCAAGAAGGGAGCCCAATCATTATACTTTGGGCTATGCTGTAAACCTGCATCTACAGCATTATTAGTATTACCCCAACCGCCCATATAGACGAATCCTGTACTACCTGTGTATTTAGACGGATTCTCATAAATATATTTTTTTCCGGTAAATGAACTCGTGACGTTGCCCATGAAAATCCCCTATTTGCATATACCCCACGATAGGCCCCGTTTCTCAGGTCCCGGCATACGGGGAAACTAGCAGAGTTAGTGCTAAAGTCCATTGGTGTAGATGCTGGATGATTCCCTACCATACAATCTGGTTTAGGTTGTAATACAGGAAAAGTGTATAATTGGCCCGTTGAATCTTTATACGTATTCTGAGTTACGGATAGAAGGGAAGACTTCGAATCCTTGTACGTAACCTGACTCACCGGTTCCAGGGGGATAACTTCCTTCCTTAGGCTTTCCTTGTTTACCAGCACTTTTCCCGTTTCGTCTATGTATGTAACGTTTTCTCTGTCTTCGGGGTCCAGCGAATTGATTATTTTGCTCAAAATAGCATTGTCCGATTTAGTCATGGACGGATTGATTAAATCTTGATTTTGGAATGATTCCGCACCGACTGAACAAGTTACCGTGAATGTAAGCATGCCTACAGCAACCAACGAACATACACTCTTGAACTTCATAGTTCTTTCATCTCCCTAAAATTTTTGTTATCAAAATTACATAAAAACCACTAGACTCCTTTTTTACCAATTACAAGACAAATCTATTATGTACAAATCTATACATTAAATCAAGATTAAGATTATATATTTTACCATTTTTAAAAAACATAAGTGAATATCTAAATTGTAATCTATTAATGTCAATACCTGCTGTTTGCTCTCAACTTCCAACGGGTGCCCAATCTGCCGCCATTCCGTCAAGTTACGGCTATGAAAAATCGGCAAGCCCGGCATATATTCAAACGAGCTTGCCGCCATGTAGTAATACTCTCCGGCACATATCGCGCTCGGATCAGGATAAAATCCGGGGACAACCGGATTCGTCTAGCGTAAGGTAGCCATAGCTCTCCTGTTGGACAGCTCTATTGATTGATCTGATTCAAGCTATTTATTCGTTATTCCCTGCTGGCAGCGGCGGTACTTTGGACGGGTCAACAAGCGCCCAATAGGCATATTTGGCCTTTAACCGTTCGTCGAACAGCAGCGGCTTATCCAACCGGGCAATCGGGAACGTACTGAGCCACGTATTACCGTCATCTGTACCCCAAATCGTCACATTACTGATATGCTCCTGCTGCCTTGAAAACATATCGAACAACGCCCGATAGCGGTGAGCCTGCTGGATCAACATGGCTTCAGGTATCGTTTCGTAGCGATCTGTATCATTAGAATACAGGCCCATATCCAGCTCCGTGATCTGATTATCCAGGCCGAGAGAAGCAAATTTTTCAATGGACTGCTCAATTTCGTCAATAGCAGGAAACTCCAGCCGGATATGTGATTGGTGACCTACGCCGTCAATCGGTACGCCTTTGGCGAGCAAATCACGCACCAAATGGTACAGAAAATCCCGTTTCTTCGGTTCATGCGTGTTGTAATCGTTAATGAACAGTCGGGCGTTCGGACCTGCCGCTTCCCTCGTGACACGGAAGGCTTTGTCAATATAGTCGGTTCCGGTAATCTGATACCACTTGCTGCGGCGCATACCGTCCGGCTGGTCGGGATCAATGACTTCATTCACCACATCCCAGTCGGTGATTACATTTTTATAACGGGCTGCAACCGCACGAATATGCGTCTCCAGCCGATCCAGCAAAAGCTTTTTATTTTCCGCGGTCGGTGTCATCGGCTGTCCATTCTTATCCTTGAACATCCAATCCCCGGTCTGGTTATGCCACACCAGTGTATGGAAACGGATAGCAATCCCATGCTGCTGTGCAAATTGCACAATCTGGTCCGCTTCCTCCCAATGAAACTGTCCCTCGGACGGCTGCAAAGAGATTGGCTTCATCGCATTCCCTGCCACGACGCTGTTAAAATGCTTTTGCAGCAGTTCACCGTAAGCCCCTTCGGTCTGGAAAGCCTCAATCGCCGTACCGATGCTGAACTGCCCCTGATACAATCCATGCAAAGAAGGAATATCCTTCTCAATCGCAAGCGGGGGAACAAGTGACAGCTCAAAATCATCCACATAAAAGGAAGCCGTCCCTTCTGACGTTTCCAAATACATCGAAACGTTATCGGCATCATGCGCGAGCGTATACGTTCCAGTCAAATGCGTCCATCCCCCTGCCGTGATCGCCGTGTCGCCTACCACCGTTTCATACGCACTTTCACCTTGATGATCGCGCTGTACGCTGAGTCTTACCTTGGTAGGCTGCTCGCCAGACGCCAGCTTCACCCAGGCACTAACCGTATAGCGACTTCCCTTTTGCACCGTAGCAGTCACGTCCAGCTTTGGCCCGGCATATGTTTGTTGTCTGCCTGTCGTCAGCAGACTGTACGATCCGGTTCGTGCATCGACATTCGACACCTGCACTGTCTCGGTACCCATACGGGTTACCCAGCCTTGAGCCGTACCATCTTCGAAACTGGATACGATACCACCGGTCGGCTCCGTTGGCGTTTCTGAAACCTGCCTGATTTCCACCTCATCCATATAGTAGGCCTGCGCAGGATTCGAGCTTTCTACATACAGCTTCAGTGTATCCATCCCCCCTGTGAACGTATAGGCCCCTTGAAGTTTGGCCCATGATGTATCCATCTTCTCCGTCTGCGCAACTGTCTTCCATGTCGTAGCCCCGCCTGTCGGCTGCTGCTCCATCGTAAACTTGATCAAGCTTGGCGTCGTAGAATTACCGTCCAGCTTCACATAGCCGCTAATCTCATATTCCACACCCGGCTGCAACAGCGACTTCACATCCAGCTCCGCACCGTTCCAAACCTCCGTACGAGCGGTTACCTTCAGGCTGTGTACGCCGCCATATGCAGCTTCTGAGACGGACGCGATTTGGGTATAAGCCCCCCGAGGCTTCCAGCCCTCGCTATTGCCTTGCTCAAATCCATAGGCCCCGATGGTCTTATCCACACTTCCCGTTGGCAGAACCAAATCCGAAACTGGCGGGGAATGTTCCACAGTTGGGGTCGCCTCCGCTACAGACGGGCCCCACCACCCCACTGGCAATAACAGCACCCCAACCAGCACCAGACCAAAAGATTTGTACAAAAATGACCTCAACGCAATCCCTCCCGTGCCCATATTTTTAAAATATAAGAAAGTGAGTTTCACACATTTCCGGTTCTTGCTTATCCCTTGACACCGCCCAGAGTCATACCCTTCACAAAATATTTTTGTAAAAAAGGGTAAACCAAAATAATAGGCACAGACGCCACAATCGTCATCGTGGCACGAATCGAAGTAGGAGTGACCGACTTCGCCAGATTTTCCGAGCCTGCGAATTGGCTGGCATAATCCTGAGTATTCACGGACGTGTTGGAATTTTGCAATATTTTCATCAGTTCATACTGGAGGGTGCTCCACTGCTCATACGACGAATTGTACAAAAATACATCGAACCAGGAGTTCCATTGCGCCACCGCCGTGAACAGCGACACCGTTGCCAGCACCGGGACACACAGCGGCAAAACGATACGCATAAAAGTCGTAAATTCCCCCGCACCATCTATACGCGCCGACTCCAAAATCCCTTCTGGCAAGCCTTCAATAAAGGAGCGGATCACAATCACATTGAACACCCCAATCAACCCCGGTACCACATACACCCAAAAGGTTCCGAGCATCCCCAACTCACGAATCAGCAGAAAATTTGGAATCAATCCACCGTTAAAATACATCGTCAAAATAAAAGCAATCGAGACAAATTTGCGCAGCACATACTCCGGCCGGCTGATCGTATACGCCACCATCGCACAACAAAACACCGAGGTCACCGTGCCCACAATCGTACGCAGCACAGAAATCAACGTGGCATGAAAAATCGTCGCTTCCTTGAATACAAATTCGTAACTACTCCACGTAAATTTACGCGGCCACAAATAAATACCACCCCGAATCGAATCATTCGCTTCATTTAGCGAAACCGCCAGCGTATTCAAAAACGGATACAGCGTGAACACCATCAGGCACAGCATAAATACAATATTACATGCATCAAAAATCCGATCCGAGGGCGCCCGAAACCGCCCGTGCAACGCTTTTTCTTTGCCCATAACTCCCTCTCCTTTCTAAAAAATAGCTTAAGTACTCTAGTTCGATTAATTGTTATTGGAGCTGTTGGTACTGTTATTTGGAACGGTTATATGAGTGGTTACATGTGTGGCAATTTGAGTGGATTATTGCGGATTATTATCTCTATTAGAAGTTGTAATTCAGTTCGTCCATAAGGCCTTGGTAAGGTCCGCGAAGCGGCCTGTTAAAAATCCACTGACCTGCACCTGTAGTATGCATGAACATGCACCTTCTGTTATCGCCACCCTCAGTTCTTAAAAAAAGTGACTTTATGGCGGGTAGCAGCAGAGCGGGCAGAATTGTTCTGAAGAAGCGGCAGCGATCGGAAGAACAATCTGCACGCGAAGCGACGATACACCCTCCCCATAACTCACTCTTTTCTCAGAACAACCTCTCCTCCCCTAACCGCTTCGCAATATGATTAGCGCTAAATAGTAAAATAAAGCTGACTACTGTTTTAAACATCCCGGCAGCAATCGAAAGGGAGAAGTTGCCCATCTGAATACCATATTTCAGTACAAAAATATCCAGATTTTCCGAGTAATCCACGTTCATGCCGTTACCCAATAAATATTGCGGCTCAAAGCCCGACTCCAGCAGATTGCCGATATTCATAATCAGGAGGATGATGAACACAGGCTTTAATCCTGGCAAGGTCACGTGCCAAATCCGCTGGAAACGCCCGGCTCCATCCATCTCAGCCGCCTCATACTGTGACGGATCAACCATCGTCATCGCTGCCAAATAAATGATGGTATTCCAGCCGACATTTTTCCATACTTCCGATGCACCGAGAATGCCCCAGAAATAGCTTCCCTCGCCCAGCCACAGGATAGGCTCCTTGATCAGCCCCAGCCACATCAGCACCTCATTGACAATGCCGCCATCCGCAGACAGCACCGTACTGATAATGCTCGCCGCAACCACCCACGAAATAAAATGCGGCAAATAGCTGATCGTCTGCACCACTCGCTTGAATACGATCTGACGAAGCTCATTCAGCAATATTGCCAAGGTGATAGCGGTTACAAATCCCAGCACCAGATTAATGAAGCTCATCGCCAGCGTATTGCGCATCACCCGCAGAAAGTGCTCATCCTGAAACAGAAAACGGAAATGCTTCAACCCGACCCATTGCTGATCGAGCAGCTTACGGGCAGGCTTAAAATCCTGGAAAGCAATTGTCCAACCCCAGATAGGTAAATACTTGAAAATGAACAACCAGATTAAAAAAGGGATGGACATCCATACCAGTGCCCGCTGCTGGTTCAGCCTGTGTATAACCCCCCTAAAGCCGGCTTGCCGTGAGGACGGCAAATTGCCCGAGGAAGTCGTGACAGGTGGCGGTGACGTGTGGCCCATAGCTGCTTCCTCCTTTATTTTTTACCGGGATTTTCGATTTTTTTGGCAACCTCCTTCGTGATCAGCTCCTCAAACGCCTTTACATCAAGCTTGTTAAATTCGGTGGTATATTCATTCCAAATCGCGTCAAACTGCCCCGGTGCAGACAGCACCAAACGCGGGAAATATTTGCGCTGCAGGTCGCCCTTCTTTTGCTGGAAGAGCTGCGCTGGTGAGCCTTGGACAATCGGGATGCTCCAAGCCGGGTACCATGGACGCTCGTCTGGTGCGGAAAACATTTGCGAGAAGGACTCAACACCATACGCTTTTAGTAGCTTTTTATCCCCCTCGGTGTAGGACATACGCGCAACCTCAGGCTGCCGTCCGGGGCCAACCGAGTTGCCGTCAGGCAGGGTAGAACCACTACCGTATCGCGGCCAACTGTATTCAAAATATTTGAATCCGAATGATTCGCGGAACGCATCCTGACCCGTCTGCTTAATTTGCTCCTTGGTCCGGTAAAAGCGTCCCTTTTTATCTATATCATAGGTTTCGCCCTTGATCCCCCAGTTGGATAACACCTGGTTTTCATCGGTCAGCAGGTTGTCAAAAAACTTGATGATACGTACCGGGTCCTTGGCACTGACCGTAATTCCAATGCCTCGGTTATTAACGAATGACGACGGATCAATGTACTGATCCTTTATATTCTGGTCGTATACAACGGGTAGTCCTATATATTCCATATCATCATTGCCCGATTGCTTGGAAGCCTCCTGCAGGTTATTTAGAGCCTGCTCCGCCTGCCACCGGTAGTCGAAGAAGCCCAACACCTTGCCCGAGGTCAGCTTCCCCAAATATTGATCGTAATTATCCACAAAGGATGCTTTGTCGAACAGGCCCTCTGCATTGAGCTGATTCAGCTCTTTGAGATACCGCTTCGTGATTTCCTCATCCCCATAATCCGTGGCCTGATGCGATTTCATATCAATTATCGTGCCGCCATCATTCGGATACCCTGCCAGATGCATCGGCGCGTTCGTAAGAGCATAAAATCTATCCTGTGTGGTTAACGCCAAGTAACCGGTCAAGCCCTCGTCTGCATGCTTTTTCGCATAGTTGCGAATCAGGGTCAAATACTCGTCGAGCGTTTTTATTTTTGGATATCCCGCCTCCTTCAGCACCCTGCGCTGTATCCAAAAAGCTCCCTGCTCCACGTTAGGCGCGGGCAAATAGTCACCTACCACCGCACTGAGTGGAAGGAAATAGATATTTCCATCCTGTGCCTTCATCAGGTTGTAATACGGTCCGTATACACGTTTAATATTCGGACCATATTTATCAATCAAATCATTTAGCGGAATAAAGGCTCCGGCATCCAGCAGCTTATCGATTGTGCCATCCGGTACAATCACGTCCGGGTAATCGTTACTGGCAATGAACGTACCGACCTTCGTATTGGAATCTCCCACCAAATGCTCCAGCTTCCAGTTTACTCCTGTCTGATCCTCCAGAATTTTGCCGATCCGCGTTTCATTGGTATTGATGTCCCTCCTCGCAGTGGCATTAAAATACGTGAATGTGACCTTCTCCTTGCTATCTCTTGGCGCTGGCTCCTTGCCCGCACTTCCTGAGCAGGCAGTGATCATAGATACCATCATGATAAATACCAGACTCATTGTTCCGAATCTTTTACTCGCCATACCAGATAATCCCCTTTCGGCCTCTTTGTCGGTTGTGTGTGAACATCGTACGGACATGCCTCAAGCACTGGAACCCCGCGCACTCTAATTGTAAGCACTTTCATTTTATGAAATGCCGTGAATCTCGTTCACCCACCAATCTAAAGGTGTTACTTAGAAAACTATAGGAGGCAGGCCTAACAACGTAAAATAGACGCCGATCCAGCAGCAGCGCCCATTTTTAATGCAATGACAATCGTGACGATTAAGCCGACCGCGCCTAAGCCGTTCTATTGTTAGGTAATTTATACCATATGGATATCATTGGGCGGAAGAAATAAAAGACTCCCGATCCGCCGGAATTAAAATACGAATCTCTGTTCCCTCGCCGGGTACGCTGCGAATATTAAGCTCAAAGTGGCTTCCGTAGTAAAGCTTCAGACGATAGATGACATTTTGCAGACCGATACGCTCGCCCATTTCCTCCTGTCTTTGCATGTAACTGTACAGCCGCTGTACCTGTTCCAGAGACATGCCGACTCCATCATCTCGAACCGTTAGCATCAGCCTCTCCTCCCGACACTCAAAATGAATCTGGATGCGTCCCCCATGCTTCAGCGGCTCAATGCCATGGATGCTTGCATTTTCAACCAGCGTAAGCACAACCATTTTGGGAAGCAGATAGTCCAGGTCCTCGGGTCGTGCCTGCACTTCGTATTGTATCCGCTCCCCAAAGCGGTATTGCTGGATTTCCAGAAAACAACGGATCAGCTCCAGCTCCTCACGCAACGTAACCCTATCCTTGTTCCACACCAACGAATTGCGAAAAATTCGTGCCATATTATGAATAATGCGGGCTGTCTCGTCCTCATGCTTCATCAGGCTTCGCATGCGAATGGTCTCCAGTGCATTGAACAGAAAATGTGGGTTGATCTGGCTGTGAAGTGCATTAAGCTGGGCATGCCTGCGCAGAATCTCCAAATTTTTTCGCTGAATATCCGCCACATAGACATCATTAATTAATCGCTTTATTTTGAGCATCATTCGATTAAATTCACCTGTTAGCTGCCCGATTTCATCTCGCGATTCTGTACCGGGAATCAGTTCAAAATGCTGATTTTTCACCTTTTTCATATGCTTCAGAATACGATGAATGCGCACGTTCAGCGAACGTGTAATCCAGATGATGATCAAAGTAGGCAGCAGCATATTCATGCAGATTAACAGCAGGACAAAATTGCGGGATTCCTCCATTTCATACAGTACTTCATCGCCCGATACCGCAGCCACAATGCTCCAGTCATTGAGATTACTCGTTAGCACATAACTTGTCTTGAACTCTATAGTGTCCTTGGGCTGTTGGAGGGTATTATAGGACACGACCTTATGATTGATATCAATCTTGGGATCCGTCGTATATTCGATTTCTCCCCGTTCGTTGAGTAGAAAGAGACTGCCCCGCAAATTCAGATTATGGAAAATCTCTTGAATGGACGACATTCGCAGCTCTATTTTCAGTATTTTCTCGCGGCCATTTTGGGAATAAAAATAGTTCATCCGCCGAATCAGGCTAAAGGGATACTGCTGCTCGCCCGTACCGTCGTCAGTACGTACAAATATAGGCTTGGACTGCCGTCCGGGCGGGATTTTGCTATACCAGGACAAGCTTTTAACCCGCTCATCTATATAGCTGATCCCCCCGGAATTCAGTAGAGTCGGATTATCTGTGTAGATCGTCATTCCATCCACAGAATGGTATACAGGACTGTAAGTATTGTTTAACATACGACGTAAATAAGAATCATAGGCGGCAATATATTCAGCGGGATGGGGGTATGTTTGCTCCAATAGTTCGTTTAGCTGATGATCGGTATAAAAGATAGACGAGATTTCCATCGCATCTTCAAACTCACGGTAAAACTCAATTTTGATCTGCTCCAGCGCACGGGAAATATCCTGCATACGCTGTTCCTTCACATTTTGCGAGGTGACGTGGTAAAAAATCAGATTGGTCAGCACCACTGGCGCAAATACACAGAGAAAATACAGCAGCAGCATTTTATCCCGCAGGCGGACATGGTCAAGGGTTGAGCGCAGCATCCTCATTCGCTGTCCCTTTGCGGCTCCACACGGGTATTTAGGCTACTGCGGTATTCGCTTGGCTTGGCCTGCACCAATTTCTCAAATTGGGTGACAAAATAATCCGGGCTGCCAAAGCCCACACGCTCGGCAATTTCATAAATGCGCAAATCGGTCTGACGAAGCAACCGTTTAGCCTCCTGAACCCGTAATTGCAGCAGGAATTCGTTAAAGTACACCCCGTACGTTTTTCTGAACAATTGGCCCAGATAGACCGGATTTATGTAAAAGCGGGCTGCTATACTTTTCAGGTTAATGTTCTCTGCCGCATGCTGCTCAATGTAGGTGCGGATGTGCTGAATTCCTCCCTGTTGACGCTCCTTGCGCAACACTCCAATCATTCGGCTGCTTTCCTCGGCAAAAGCTGTAAATAGCCGCTGTAATTCACCCAATGACAGGTTCATATCCTGCCAGCCCATCATAGGCTCTAGTGACTGAAGCGAGCGTTCATCACCCTGCATATTTTGAATGACCCGCACGATGCTGATTACGCATTGATGCAAGTTCATTTTTACAGCCTCTGGGGCGTAATGTTGCTCACGAAAGATGCAAAACAGATGATCTATGGTCGAATATAGCTCCTCCAACCGTATTTCCTCTATCTGCTCCGTCAAGCAATCCAGTACATCCTGATGGATCGTCCTGTATTGGAGCGTTGGTATTTCCTCCTCCTGATACAAGACAATGCCGCTGCGGTCATGAATGTATTTATGGAGCGCCGCTTCCTTGGCACGTTCATAGGATCTATGGATATCTTGCAATCGTTGAACAGGGCTCCCCATGTATATAAAGACCCGGTTACCCATCTGATTTTTCAGTAACTCCATCTCCTCCAATTCTCGTTGTAGCGCTTTCACAAAAGCGTCTGCCCTGCATTCAAAGCTCTTCAAAAAGAAGTCCGGCACTATGATGCCAATCCGGTTACGGTGCTCATGGACATAGAGAGGATACTTACCATCCATCAAACGATAAAGTGCCTGCTCTACAAGCTCTCTGAATTGGAAAAGAGACAGCGGAACAGCGTTGCCATCGGGACGCCAGGGATGCTGATCATTCAACTCGACGAGCACATAGTACATATGGGCAGCTTCTCCAAGACGTAGCTGCTGTTCCCAAGCCGGCACCACGACGTCATCTTCCCCATTCATCGTCAGTGTCTCCAACAGTTCACCTGTACGGCGACTCTGATAGAGCTGTGCATTCTGCTGCTCATGATACAGCCTTTTACTCAGCCTGCGCAGTGTAGCCGAAAAGTCCTTCTCATCAATCGGCTTGAGCATAAAATCGTGAACCCCGTGGCGAAGTGCCTGCTGTGCGTAAGCAAAATCGCTGTAGCCGCTCAAGATAATAAACGCAGGATGATCCGTCCACCGTCCGATTACACAACGAATCAGCTCCAATCCGTCCAGCACAGGCATACGAATATCGGTGATGACCAGATCAGGATGAACGCTGCCGATCAGTTCAAGTGCATCCTCACCGTTATCCGCCTCCCCAACGACCTCAAAGCCGCAGGCTTCCCAATCCATGAGTTGAAGCAGTCCTTTACGAGTGAATATTTCATCATCTACTACAATGGCTCGATGCAGTTTCATAACCTACTTCCTCCTTTTGGTTTGAGCGCTATTTTATTTTGGTTAACTATTCCAATTATATCTAGCAATATGGTAATGTGGAAACATCGGGAAATGGAAATTGCTGTTACACCTATTATATGACGAATGGAGCGGTGCAAAGCATGCGCATGGTATTTCGTTGGTTTGGTGAAGGAAACGATACGGTAACGCTGGAACAAATTCGACAAATTCCGGGGGTAGAAGGGATCGTGTGGGCGCTACACGATATACCAGCCGGAGAAGAATGGCCTTTGGAACGTATTGTGGCATTTCGAAAGCAGGTTGTACAGGCGGGATTTCACAATGAGGTCGTTGAAAGTGTGAATGTGCATGAGGATATCAAGCTCGGACGATCGACGCGCGATCAGTATATCCATAACTACATACGTACATTGGAAAAGCTCGGACACAACGGCGTAAAGGTCGTTTGCTATAATTTTATGCCCATTTTTGACTGGCTGCGAACCGATTTGCACAAGGAACTGGAGGACGGCTCCACGGCCCTTTTTTTTGAAAAGTCACGAATTGAAGGGATTAATCCGTTCGAACTGGTACGCCGAATTAACGAAAATAGCTCGTTAACCATGCCCGGCTGGGAACCGGAGCGGCTGGAGCATCTGACGGCTTTGTTTGAAGCGTACACCCACGTCACGGAGGAAGACCTGTGGACGAATCTCGCCTACTTTCTGGAGGCCGTTATTCCCGCTGCCGAACGCAGCGGCATTCGGATGGCTATTCACCCCGATGATCCGCCATGGTCTGTTTTTGGACTGCCACGTATCATCACAAGCCAGGCTCATTTGCGCAGGCTGCTGGCGCTGTACGACAGTCCCGCGAACGCGATTACCCTATGCTCTGGCTCGCTGGGAGCCAACCCCAATAATGAAATCGCTTCTATGATTTATGAGTTCAAGGATCGTATTCCGTTTGCCCATATTCGCAATGTGCGTGTATCCGCTAACGGAGATTTTATCGAAACATCTCACCGAACTCAGGATGGAACCGTCAATATTGCGGGCATTGTCCAGGCGTATCACGATGTTGGCTTTACGGGCTACGCCAGACCGGATCACGGTCGCCACTTGTGGGGAGAGCAATGCAGACCCGGATATGGACTGTATGACCGCGCACTTGGGATTATGTATCTGTGGGGATTGTGGGATGCACTGGCATGTAACCAGGTCCGACACATTTCCCCTGTTTCCAAGACAGAAACCACGCTGACCGGATCCGTCCATACGAAGGAGTCGACCCTATGAGCACACTTTCTCTACACCCTTCACTGGCAGGCAAAACAGCAGTAGTTACAGGCGGTGCCGGAGTGCTATGCAGCGCGATGGCACGCGAGCTGGCAAGGCAAGGCGTGAAGGTCGCTATTCTGAACCGAACGGAAGAAAAGGGCCTGCATGTAGTCCATGATATTCAGGCCGCAGGCGGAGAAGCGATGGCTGTGGCCTGTGACGTCACCGAAGCTGACAGCGTTCGGCGGGCCGAACAGGCGGTACGCGAGCAATTCGGCGCTTGTGATATTCTGATCAACGGAGCCGGAGGGAATCACGCGAGCGCCAATACAACCCGCGAAACCTTCCGGCTGGAGGATCTGACGCAGCCGGATATCACCACCTTCTTTGAACTGAGCATACCCGGTTTTCGCCAGGTGCTGGACGTCAATTTTATCGGAACGCTCATTCCGACACAAATATTCGCACAGGGCATGACAGGACGTTCAGGGGCAGTCGTGCTGAACATTTCCTCTATGAGCGCTCCTAGCCCGATGACCAAAGTTCCGGCTTACAGCGCAGCCAAGGCTGCCATTAACAACTTCACACAATGGCTGGCTGTCCATCTGGCTGAAGCGGGTATTCGCGTCAACGCTATAGCACCGGGCTTTTTTCTCACAGAGCAAAACCGCAGTCTGCTAACCCGCGAGGACGGCTCCCTCACTGAACGTGCGGATAAAATCATCGCTCACACCCCCATGCGCCGCTTCGGCGTACCGGACGATCTGCTTGGCACTCTATTATGGCTCGTGGATGAACAAACATCCGGCTTTGTTACAGGGACAGTAATCCCGGTAGACGGCGGCTTTATGTCGTATTCCGGGGTATAAATAAACGTGTATTGATGTCATGAAAAAAACCGCTTCTTTGGCTTAATGGTTTATGGCTGTTATACCTGCCACTTCCATTTCGCCAAAGGGCGGTTTCTTTTTTACCCTATTTTATAATGGGCTATCTTTCAATCGTTGTGTTCACACCTTGGGGAGACGCTCCCCATACGTGCTTCCCGGAAGCAAGCTCCGGCGCAACCCTGTCCTCGGCGGACTTGGCCTGAATCGTGGCGGACTTGGAGCAATCCCATACCACTTTGACCAGATACCCAAACAGCAGCACGTTCAACAACGAGGTCACACATAGAATAACTCCATAGCTGTCCCGAGAGTTCGAGCTATAGAAAATATCGAAGGTGTTCAGGAAAATCGTGAGACTGAATCCACCCGCAAGCCATAAAAATCTCCGGTCCCGCAAATACAGATACGCCAGCACTGCCAACGCCGCGGCCGGGAACAGATACCGTTCATGCATGCTGGAAGCGAAGGTGAACACACCCGCAATCTGCACCAGTGCAGCCACGGCCACAAACTCTGGTTTGCCACTGCGTGCATACATCCACCACGTAAACAAAGTCACCAGCACAATGCCGATCATGCCCCATGTGTGGTAGCTGAACAGGAACAACGTCGTTGTGTCCTGCGTGTAGTTGCCACCGATCAGTGCGAAGAAATTATATGCGTTCACAGAAGCATACGGATACTCACCAACCGTTCCTTTGTATAAATCAAGCAGCCATAATGGCTCCTGCCCCCATGAAAATGGCAGCACGACCAGAATTGTCGTCACAACCGCTGCACCTACAGCCAGCAACCAAGGTTGTATTTTACGTTGTCTCAGCAGCTCGAAAAACAGAATCGGGCCATAAATAATCCCCTGTGGCTTCATCAACACCGCTATCGTAAACAATACAGTGGACCAGCCTACTCTGTTTTCCACCAACAACACAACCATACCCACAATCAGCAATGTAAAGAATGAATCTACTTGTCCCCAGAAGGTCGAATTGATAAACACCGCCGGGTTAAATACATAGAACAATGCCAGCCCGATGCTGATTCCAAAGCCAACCCTTTTGCTCGCCAACCGATACAGCATGTACGCTGTCGCGATATCGGCTAATATATTCGGAAGCCGTAGCAGCACGGACATATAGGGACTGAAAGCGTCCGTAGAGCCGATTTTACCGATCACATATAAAATATAAATATAGAACGGCGGATAGTCACTTGATCCGTTCATGTAAAATCCCGTTAAGCTATCCGCTGCTGTTGTAGCCCAGTTCCGGAATAGCATTAAATCCATGTGCCCCGATATCCACGGCGCTATCGCCATTCTTAAAAAGAAGCCCGCACCAAGCACGGTCCATAACATCAAACCCCGGTTACGTTCCCCAATCTTCCATACACTGGCCCGAAAACGATACACAATGAATACAAACGTACCGAAGAACAAAGCGGCAAAGATCGCAAGCGGAGTTGCATAGGCAGATGAAGACTGTCCGCTTCTTCCACCGCCCATACCACTACCGGGTCCGCCCTTGCCCATCCCGGGGCCACCGTTACCGGACATACCGCCCGGACCTCGCTGTTGTCCGTCTCTGACAGCACCGTTGCCTCCGGAGGTAGACGTGTCATTCCCGGTCGTAGTACCTTGATCGCCCGATGTCGATGTACCTTGGGTGAATGAATCGGCAGATTGGCCTGTCGTACCTTGACTCTTACCGTTAGAGCTGTTCATGGTATCCGTCGATGTCGAATTGGAGCGAGTATCCTGCCCTACATTTCCTGCTCCACGATTTCCAGCGGTCTGTCCGTTCGAGGGACGTTGCCCCGACGCTCCCATGCCTCTACCGGGTCCGCCTCCTCCTCCAAATCCGCCGGACGGGCCCTGTCTAATAGCCGCAGACTGGGATGCCGAGCTGCCAGAATAACTCCATAACGAAACCACACTAACCACAGCACACAATATGAGACTGAATAGAAGTATATACTTCAGGCGGTTCCCTTTCCACACGTTCAAATCCGATGCACCTCTCTCTGTATCTATTTTCCTCATATTGTATCTGTCATAGCTGAGGGCATCGTGAGTTCTGGCTGAAAGTTGGCTGAATACAGAATCATTACTTCACAAATTGTCCCTCCATCTCCTGAATTGCCCGTTCGATTGAGTCCTGTGGATGTTCAAGCAGGTTGCCATGTCCGACAGCCAACAGAGATGGCTTGAATCGCGCCAGCTTTTTGGCGCTTTCCAGTGAAATTCCCCTGTTCCAGGTGGCCAGAGCGGGAAATGGAAACAGCGGCTTGAGCCTCCCTGACACCGCAACGCCGCCTCGGACCTGGAAGGCATCGCCTGCAATCAATGCGCGGGTACGAGTGTCCAGAAATGCCATCGAGCCTGGCGTATGTCCCGGTGCGCTGACCGCCAGCAACGAACCCACATGGTCCCCTTCTTGCAGCAGAACGTCAGGCTGTGTACGGATGTTTTTGGGTACACTGCCCCGAATTGGAGTATTCGGTTCACCCGCATCCAGCGATACATCGCCCTTTAACAGCCGCCCATCCCGTCTGGAAATGAATACTTGCACATCAGGATGCCGCTCCTTCAACTTATCCAGTGCACCTACATGATCCTCATGGGCATGAGTAAGTACAATTCGCAGGATTGGCTGCCCCATCCGCGCAGCAGCCTTTTCGATCCCATCTGCACTATAAGGAAGTCCGGCATCTATTAATGTCAGTCCCTCCTTTTCCTGCACCAAATAGCAGTTCACCGGGAACAGTCTCGGCAGAAACGTCAATTGAACTATATGCTGCACCTGAACAACACGCATCCATCTCATCTCCTCATCTTGATTTAAACTAATTATGTTAGTATTATAACTAATATAATTAGTTTAAATCAAATCTTTTCGCAGATATTCCGCATCAAAAAGGCAGACCTCAGAATAACATCCCTGGTCTGCCTCTCCCTACTATGATGTGAATGCTTCTAAATCCATCACCCCTGCTGGATTGCCTCAGCAATGGGCGTGCTGCCTGACGCCAAATTAATCGCACGATGATACGTCTGCCGTTCATCCAGTACTGCTACTACCACTGCAGCTACATCCTCACGGGAAATGGTACTAGCGGAAGGATCATCGCCCGTAGTTTGTGATCAAGCGCTGCCTTAAAGCTTCCCTTCCCGTCCCCAGCACTCCACTTGCTCCAGCCCCGGAATGCTGTCTTTATAGAACACAGGGTCCTGACCCGCCTTTTTCTGCCGTGAATAATCCTTTAAGGCTGCAAAAGCGACTCGGGATAAAAGGGCAATAGCAATCAGATTGACGACAACCATCATGCCCATAAATAAATCAGCCATATCCCACACCAGCTGCACCTTGGCCACTGCTCCGAAAATCACCATACCAATCACGGCAACCCGATAAAGCCATACCCAGATTTTCTTCGATTTCATAAACTCGATGTTCGTTTCGCCGTAATAGTAGTTACCGATTAATGTGCTAAAGGCGAACAAGAATACCATAATGGCAAGGAAACCGGACGCCCACGGGCCGATGTGCACACTCAGAGCCGCCTGGGTCAGCTCAATCCCGCTAAGCCCCGGCTTCGTATACGCCCCGGATAACAAAATAATCATTGCCGTGCTTGTACAAATAATAAGCGTATCCGTTAACACTCCAAAAGCCTGAATCAAGCCTTGCTTGACCGGATGGCTCGTGTCTGCGGTAGCTGCTGCATTCGGTGCACTCCCCATTCCTGCTTCATTGGAAAATAAACCACGCTTGATGCCGTGCATCAAGGCTGCCCCGATGGAGCCGCCCGCAACCTGCTCGAAACCGAACGCACTGCGTACGATCAGGGACAGCACCTGCGGCAATTGCTGAATATTAATGATCACAATAAACAGCGCAATTCCGATATACAGCGCCGCCAGTACGATGACGATATACTCGGACATTTTGGCAATCCGCTTGATCCCTCCAAAAATAATGACCGCAAACACAGCCGCCATCAGCAGACCTACCACTAACCGATTCGTGCCGAAGGCATTTTCGAAAGCCAGCGTAATCGTATTGGACTGCACCGCGTTAAAGACCAAACCAAAGCTCAGTGTAATCAGTATCGCAAAAACAATACCCATCCACCGCTTTTTCAATCCGATCTCCATGTAATACGCCGGACCGCCACGGAATCCGTCTTTGTCCTTCACTTTATATACCTGAGCTAACGTACTTTCGACGAAGCTGGAGGCTGAGCCGATGATCGCAATGATCCACATCCAGAACACTGCACCTGGGCCGCCCAGCGCAATAGCAAGAGCAATCCCAGTAATGTTCCCCGTACCCACGCGTGCCGCCATGCTGATGCAAAATGCCTGAAAAGGCGAAATGCTGTCCCTGGAGCCGCGCTTCGACTCTTTCAGAACGCGGAACATATCTCCGATCATTCGTACTTGCAGACCCTTAGTGCGGAACGTAAAAAATAGTCCCAATGCGATCAGCATGACAATTAACAACTTGGACCAGAAAAAGTCGTTAATTACACCGATCACATCCTGTAAAAGCTGTTGCATCCACAATCCCCCAATATCCCTTGATTCATTCCCGCTGTAGAACCGGTTCCATATTCGGCCGTTTAACAGTATTTTTTGAGTATAACAATTTTTAGCCACACAGAACAGATAATTATACATTTTATTTTATAGAAGCCATTAACAGGAAACCTCACAGAGTTTGAACCTCATGTTATACTCATTTCTGCTGCACACGCAAACCTGCCAAAAAAGTGTTCATCATGACTTCAATACTCCGATCCACTTCTACGGGTAAACCAAAGCCGCCCTTCTGTTCGAGCGAGGCAAAACCATGAAGCAGACTGCGAAACCCCCTCGCCGCATGAACACAATCCTCTTCCTTAAATCCGTAACCGCTGGAAAGAACAGAAATAACAAGCTCCGCCACACGATCCGCAGCCTGCCTCATTTCGATATTACTTCGATCAGTTGCATACAGCATCGCTTCATACAAACCAGGTCGCTCGCGGGCATATCGCATATAGGCTCTCCCCATAGCTGTCATTGCATCGTCACCCGCTCTTCCAACCGCCGCGCTCATCAAAGCTTCCTCCAACTGTCGCAGGCTGTGCAGAGCCAGCACTTGGCGCAGTCCGTTCAACCCGTCCACGTGGTTATACAAGGACGGAGGGCGAATGCGCAGCTTCTGCGCCAGCGTGGTGAGCGTAACATCGCCCATCCCCCGTTCATTGGCAATGTCCTCAGCAGCCTGTATAATCTCTTGCAGCTTCATTCCGTTTCTGGGTGACATCAGCATTTCTCCTTTAATCGAATTTCTAATTTCTATGTAAGGCATTTACGTGAGCATTTTGCATAAAGCGTCGGGAATCGAATGATGCAAAATGCTGACGTATAAAAATACAAAATGAGTCTGATTTCTATTTTAGCTAATCCTGTTAGTTTATACAAAGAAGCTATGGTTTGAAAGCATATCAGCTTCTACTGATATAATGAACGAAACAGGATCATAGGGCAGGTCTGACCACTTTTTCGATCCCATGCAAAGGAGAACACTATATCTATGGATTCCATACCACTTCCAGCCATTGAATTTAAGCACATCACCAAATACTTCACCGGGTCTGAACAGCAGCGTGCTGTCCTCAACGGAATTACGGCAAAAGTCTCTCCCGGCAAAATCACCACGCTGGTCGGCCCATCCGGGTCTGGCAAAAGCACGCTGCTTTCACTGTGTAATCTTCTACTGACGCCGGATGAAGGAGAAATCAGCGTATTCGGCAAGCCTATTTCTGAGTGGGAAATCCCTGAGTTGAGACGGAGGGTCGCACTGGTTTTTCAAGATGCCCCCATGCTGCAAGGAACCGTTCTGTACAATCTCCAGACTGTAGAACGATTGCACGGCACGGTACTGCATGATCCCCCCGGCCTGTTAGAGCGCGTAGGACTCTCCCGTGATCTGCTGGAGCAAAAGGCGCAGGAGCTGTCCGGTGGTCAAAGACAGCGCTTGGCCTTGGCGCGAACGCTCGCGAACCGCCCGGATATTTTACTGCTGGACGAGATTACTTCCGCACTGGACCCGGCCTCGGTCAAAGAGGTAGAGGAGCTACTGCTTCAAATGAACAAACAAGAGGGAACGACGATGATCTGGATTACGCATCATATGGAACAAGCCCGCAGAGTGGGCCATGAAACATGGCTGATGATCGACGGAAGATTGGTGGAGCAGGCAGATACCGAGACTTTTTTCCATGCGCCACAGCATAATGAAACCCGCAGGTTCATAGCAGGAGAATGGGTATGACGATTGTTGCCCTGATTCTTTCCCTCGGCTTTGTGTTCATCGCCATCGTCATATCCAAATCCTTCAAGCTCGGTCTGGATCGAGATATTATTATCGCCACGATCAGGGCATCGGTCCAACTGCTGGCTATCGGTTATGTATTACATTTGATTTTCGGGATGCAAAGCTACGGATTTATCATATTATTCATTCTGCTTATGATCACCGTAGCCTCCCAAAATGTCGCGCGCAAAGGACGATTCATTCCCGGCCTGATGTGGAAATCATTCCTGACGCTGCTGTGTGTGGAAATCGTTACACAGGCATTCCTGATTAGCCTGCATATCATCCCGGCGACAGCCCGGTATATGATCCCTATTAGCGGCATGATCATTGGCAGCTCCATGATTCTGTCCAGCCTGCTGGTATCCCGGCTCAAGTCGGAGGTGCTGCTGCGCAAGCCTGAAATTATGCTCATTCTGGCACTAGGCGGCACGCCGAGACAAGCTATTTTCCCGATATTCAAGGATTGCATACGCTCCAGTATGATTCCAACCATCGAGGGACAGAAGACACTCGGGCTGGTCCAGCTTCCCGGCATGATGACTGGGCAAATCATAGCAGGTGCCAATCCCATTGCCGCCGTTCGTTTGCAGCTACTAATCGTATTTACCACTATGACCTCTGCGATTTTGACCAGCGTACTGCTCAGCCTGTTTATTTATCCGGCATTATTTACCCGCCAGCAGCAGCTTCGCACAGAAGCATGGGAACGCTAATTCCTATCCAACTCAGGCGCAAAGGCACTGAAATCCAAAAGCATGAAGCATATCGTTTTATTGTGCAAAAGTCTATCTGCCAGATGATCGGCAGGTAGGCTTTTAGTGTATATTCTGGTCCCTGCACGACAAAAAATACTGTGATTTATACCATCATCAGGCTTATAATATACATATATAGGTTAAACATCGCTCTAAGAGAGGTCAATAGAAACAAGTCATCTAACAACACACAAAGGAGATAAAAAGATGAACCATCGTTTATTAATCCAAAACGGCTGTGTACTCACGCTCGATAAGACAATGGGTGATTTTAAGAAAGCGGATATTCTTGTCGAGGGAAAAAAAATTATCGCTGTTCAGCCGGAGCTGGAAGCATCCGATTGCGAAGTTGTTGACGCAACAAATATGATTGTTATGCCGGGATTCGTAGATACACATCGTCACACCTGGGAGTCTGTCGTTCGGAATGTAGGTGCTGATTGGTCGCTCGAAAAGTACCTGGGGCGTATGTACTATGGGAATATTGGAGCTAAATTACGTCCGCAGGATGGGTATGTAGCGAATCTGCTGGGCGCGCTGGAAGCGTTGGATGCAGGGGTTACCACGCTACTCGATTGGTCGATGATTAATTCACCCGATCATACGGATGAGCTGATCCGGGGCTTGCAAGAATCGGAAACACGAGCGGTCTTCGCCCACGGAGTTCCTGGTGATGGCGAATATTGGTCCAGAGAAAGCCAGATACGACAATCCGATGACAGCAGACGGGTGAAAAAGCAGTATTTCTCATCAGATGACCAACTGCTTACCATGGGGTTAGCCATAAGAGGACCAGAATTTAGCGCATGGGAAACAGCAGTCGATGAGATTCGATTCGCTCGTGAGCTTGGTGTGCTTTGTACAATGCATTTAGGGTTCGGGACATGGGGTTCGGTGGATCGTTCGATTGAAAAATTGCATAAAGCTGGACTGCTCGGATCGGACCTTAACTTTGCCCACGCCAATACACTCAGCTATGAGGAATATAAGCTAATCGCAGATTCAGGCGCCTCCATTTCCGTTACTCCGGAAATCGAAATGATGATGGGACATGGCTATCCGGCTACAGGGCTATTTATGGAGAACGGAGGAAGACCCTCTTTAGGAGTCGATGTCGTAGTATCGACTGGTGGAGACATGTTTGCACAAATGAAGTTCGCCTTGCAAGCAGAACGCTCCAGAATCAATGGAAAGATTTTATCCACAGGAGAAATGCCGGTGGAACTCACTATTTCAGCAAGGGACATTTTAGAATTTGCGACGATTGATGGCGCCCGAGCATTGGGACTGGATCATAAGATCGGTACGTTAACCCCGGGGAAAGAAGCCGATCTGATTATGATTCGAACCAACGATCTGAATATGTTCCCAATAAATCATCCAGTCGGTGCTGTTGTGCAATGCGCCAACACGAGCAACGTCGATTCAGTGTTTGTGGCTGGGAAAGCTGTCAAACGGAACGGAAAAATGCTGCATGTAGACGTCCAACGCTTGCGCAAGTTAGCCAATGAGTCGAGGGATTATATTTTCTCACAATACGGGGTGCCTGAAGAAGCATGGCCAATCTGATTGGCTGTAGGGTGCCATGCAACTCAAGTCAAATATTCCTGAATTCCGCTTGTTAAGATGGAATTGAAAGGAGGGAACCATCGTGTACGAATGGAACGAAATGGTCCAGCTCATGATTGATTGGATTGATGATAACCATACTTCAGCACCATCGTTGTTGAGAATGTCCAATCAGTTAGGCTACTCCCCTTATTACTGCACAAAACAGTTTCATTCTCTTACAGGAATGACGTTAAGGGATTATGTGTGGATGCGCAGGATTAGCCGCGCAGCCCTTGAACTCAGGGATAGCAATGTCCGCATCCTCGACGTTGCCATAAAGTATGGGTTTTCTTCACAGGAGGCTTTTACACGAGCATTTGTAAAAGCCTTTGAGGTGACCCCCGCTGTATATCAAAGAGAGCCGAGACCTATTCCGTTAGCGATTCGTGTTGAAGTGTTCTCTCCTTATCATTATCATTTAAAGGAGCGGGATCAGATGGTTAAGGAACATTTGCAAGAAGCCGAAATTAAAATTGAGCGTATACCAGCACACAAATTTATTGGAATCTGGGATACCTCTTCTCGAAACTACGGTGATTTCTGGAGAAACGGTCATAATTGTGATGAAATTTGCGGAACACTGGAAAGCATGTCTCATCTCAAGCTACCCGGACAATTGGGTCAAACCGCAGGCTGGTTCTATCAGGATGGTCAGAAGGGCTATCTCTATGGGATACCGGTTGCCGCTGATTACGCTGGAGAGATTCCAGCAGGAATGGAGTGCCAGAGCATTCCCGAATCAGATTACCTGGTTTTTTTCCACCCTCCCTTCAATTATTTAAAAAACAATGGAGAGATTATGAGAATTGTGGAGGAGAAGGCTTGGAGCTTTGACCCTGCCAGCATGGGATATGAATGGGATGAGGAAACGAAGCAGGATTATCAGCGGCATTTCCCGGAGGGATACGGCTACGCAGTGTTACGTCCAGTGAAAAAAATGTAGGGTGAAAAGTTCCCAAGAAGCCGCCACGATGATGTAAATATAGAATAAACCGACCGCTAAATCATACAATTGTCGGTTTATTCCTGACCAGGATTTTTATTATTTTAAGAATTATATTTAGGCAAACCATACTTTTTCGTGTCTAATCAAAAATACTTCCAACACCCATATATCCGTTATGTAGAGGAGTAAAATAGAACAAGACAAAAGAAACTTGCGACTAATCCTCGCCTTTTGTCTGTTCTATTGTTTTGTTAAATGCAGATATTTCCTTGGAGGTTTGATTATTGAGATCATTTCGGTTTGGGTTATTCCTAATCTCACTTTTAGTTATTGTTGTCAACATCTTAGGGTACGACGACTATAATATGCTATTGGCTATCATTAGCCCGTTGGTTTGGATTTACGAATCATTTCAATTTGTACGAAAAGCAGACATCCCGATAGCCGTCGTTTACTTCACTACACTGGTTTTCTGGTATCTTATTGGATACGTTTTGGATCGTTTGGTTAAAAATTTGAAAAATTAAAATTATCCTCTAAATTGCCGTCTACTCTTTCAGGTTCGTACTCGACTGTTTTATAGTCAGGTGATGAAGGAATCATATTGACCACAACATTCCTCATCTTTAACTTGTACTTCCCTTCCTCAAAAGCAAGGATATGCTTGATGGGAGGTAATTCCATATCCTCATACTTCGTTATCGACGAAATAACAATTTTTGAAGGGTCAGAATCATTTACAGACATGATGCGATAGTCTATCGGTGTTCCTTGGGCTTTTAGAAAATTAAGTCGTGCCCGGTCTGTTTTAAAGCGATAATCATCAGACAATGAAAGCATCTTATCATAATCACGACTCATCGAACATTCATATATTCTGTGAATGTCGAGACAGCAGCTTCTTTGGGCTGATCGAGAAGTGTATAAGGCTCCTTATCCCCTCCAAAGCCTGTAGCTATTACTGTCAAAATCCCTCCGAAAACAACCAAGCAAATCAACCTTTTATGTAGTGCAGTCTTCAATGAATAATACCTCCTTTATTGAAAATTTTAGCATTTACTTTCATTATAAAGAGATGTTATTTTTTCGGAATTAACCAACTTTTACGCTGAAATTTAGATATCGTTAGATTCTACATGCTCGATGTCCTTGGCGGAGATATATAGACAATATTTCATCTTCGGAAGAGCTACCGCCCATTATTCTACCCACAATGCTACCCATATAAAAATTACATAAGCCAGCACAAAGAACGTAATCACACTAAGGGGGATAATCCAAGTAAGATGAGTTTTGAACGGGGCGAGGATTTTTTCCCAAATAAGATTTTTAAATGGGCTTAGGATTTTCTGACGAGTGGGTAGCAGCTCATATTCTAATTTCTTTAAAACGTGTTCCGCTTTTTTTTCATCACGAATTAGAAGTTCACTCCATAATTCTTCATACTGCTCTCGAATCACTTCTTTAGTAGAACTATCTTTTAGTAAAACCATTTGTGACCTCCATCTACTCCTCATTTGTAAGCTTCAAGTACACATCATAGATTTACAGAACGGGGTATGGGCTTGAATTACATATCGTATGACAAAAAGTATATTCTATTATTTTCTAAGTTGGTCATGCTAATGATCACGTTATTATAACTAAAATCATATACATCTCTACTCATAATTAAACTATTAGTACGATTATTTCTAATCGTGTAATAACCCTTAGTTCCTTTAAAAGGTAAAAGATTAGCTATTTCTTCATTTGTAATGCCTTTAATTTTTTCGAACAGCGGCTCACTTAACTCTGTAGGTAACGGTAGTTTAGACCAATTATTCAACGTTCCTCTTTTGGTCAATTCCTCCATTTCTTCAGAACTAATTTGGTAAATATACAAACGATATCCATCCCCAAGCGCTCCATATGATTCATCACTGAACCAGATTCTTGTTTCTTTGGGTAATTGAACTCCTAACCTATCGTAAAGCCATTCTACTTCTTTGTTTTTTTTATAAAAAGAACCATAAAACAATGCGGCTAAAATCAGAACAACAATTAATCCAAAGATGATCAGCTTTTTATTTCTCAACTTTACCGTCTCCTATTTAAAATAATTCATGCACCATCCGTTTATCGAATAGTGCATTTTTATCAACTGTTATTAAAAAGTTACTGTAAAACACAGTAAAACTCCTTGTAAAACCCCTTTCATTAAAATCCAAGGCCATCCTTATCATATAATTTTATTTTAACGTGATTACTCACTGAATACCTTTGTTATCTTATGTAATGTCACCTTCTCATCCTGTAAACTAAGTTCCATCAAGCGATAACCGCTGGATCATAGAGAGGATGAGATATTCATGAGTGTAGAAAATAGAGTTTTTGCGATACAAGATGGTCTGGACGGACGTGTGAATGCAGTCATAGATCAAACCCTTGCCGAGAAGCGCCTAGTCGGCGCAGTCGTCATGATATATATGGATGGTTCACCCGTATATGTGCGAGCGGCCGGGCTGGCTGATCGAGAAGAAAATATTCCTATGCGCGAGGATGCTTTATTTCGGCTCTCTTCTGTATCCAAGCCGATTGTATCTACTGCGGCCTTGGTTTTGGCAGCCCAAGGGTTGATTGAACTCGATGAATCTATTGAACGCTGGTTGCCAGACTTCCGCCCCCGATTGATTAGCGGCGAGCAGCCATCCATTACGGTACGGCAATTGCTCACACATACTGCCGGGCTGACCTATGGCTTCTTAGAGGAAGAAGGCGGCGGCCCTTATCATCGTGCAGGCGTATCGGATGGCATGGATTTCTCCAATCTTACGCTGGAAGAGAACTTGCAACGTTTGGCTTCCGTGCCTCTGTTATATACACCGGGTAAAGCATGGGGCTATTCAATTGCCACCGATGTGCTCGGCGCTATCATTAGCCGTGTATGTGGCACAACCCTTGATGCAGCTGTTAAAAAGCTCGTTACAGAACCTCTCGGTATGCAAGACACTAGCTTCACGGTTGCTGATCCCGAACGACTTGCCGCCGCTTATGTCAACGATACTCTGGAACCCCAGCGGATGCGTAAGCTTGAGGTTGCGCAGGTGTTTGAAGGCACAGCGGGACTTCGTTTTCAGCCTGCACGCGCCTTTGATCCCACGGCTTTCCATTCTGGAGGCTCTGGTATGATTGGCAGCGCAAAAGACTTCATGCGGCTGCTGGAAACACTGCGAAACGGCGGCAATCCATTACTTTCTGAGGAATGGGTACGTGAAATGGGTACCATCCAGACCGGAAATCTCCCCTTGGCAGGCTGGCCGGGACGGGGCTTCGGACTGGGATTCACCGTACTCCAAAATCCCGACGAAGGCGAAACAGCAGAATCCCCCGGAACGTGGCGTCTCGGAGGAGCTTACGGTCATTCATGGTTCGTTGATCCCGCGCAAAGACTCAGTGTGGTCGCTTTTACCAATACAGCATTTGAAGGGATGTCGGGTCCGTTTACAACCGAGCTTTGCCAAGCCATTTACGGCAGCTCAAACAGGGTCTGATAAAGCGGGAGCTACATGTTTAAGCTCTACAGGCGAGGATAAGACGATTAACGTGGTAGAGTGACCGTGCTTTCCGCACTCATCCCCGAATTGCTCCAGCTTAAGCATGGATTCGACCATAACCTTAAGTAAATAATTTTGCTCGCCGCTAATTCGATGGCACTCAATGACTTCAGGCGCAGATTGGCAAAACTCAACAAATGAGTTGCATTGATTCGTGTGCACGAGCACATGAGCCATGATCGGCTTTCCGACTTTCTCATGTGAAACCATGGCCCGATATCCAGTGATAATGCCTTTATCCTCCATACGCCGCACTCTTTCCGTTACGGCAGGCTGGGAAAGTCCAACCTCTTTACCCAGCTCGGTCATGGAGATGCGTGCCTGGTTTTGTAGACATAGCAAAATTTTATGGTCCACTTGGTCCATCGATAATCCAACTCCTTAAATACAAGGATATATTGCATATATACTTTATTTTTTATAATCAATTCAAATAATCACTTTTAATTTTATTGTACACTCAAATATTATCATGTAAAACCATGACCGTAAAGAGAGCTGCTATGGAGAAGACGTGATATCCTATGGCAAAAGAAAACCGGCTAACACTTTGTATATGTGTTAGGCCGGTTTTTGTTTAACCATTGGTTTTCCTGCCTGTCAGTTGCGTGTGGCTTGGCTTAGATTAACGTGTAGCCGCCGTCCGGGAACAGCACACTTCCGGTGGTGAACTTGTTCGTCATCAGGTACAGCACGGTATGCGCGATTTCCTCGTTATACCCCACCCGATGGAGCAAGGTTACTTCCTTGTATTCCTCAAAAGCCTGCGCCCGCTGTTCGCCCTCGGGACCGTCTCTCCAGATCGTTCCGGGAGATACGACATTGACCCGTACCGGAGCCAATTCTACCGCCAAAGCTTTACCCAAGCTTTCGATTGCGCCGTTAGCCGCCCCGTATGTAGCACCAAAGCCCATCGGCCTCTGGCTGAAGGCCCCGGACATGAGGACGATCGAGCCTTCCTTGGAAATATGCGGTACCGCATGCTTGGCAGCAAAATATTGCGGCCAGAATTTCCCCTCAAACGGCGTCTTCGCCTTTTCCGTATCTATCGTAATTGGGCCCCGTGTGTAGCTCGCGCCTGGTGTAAACAGATGGTCGAATGCGCCGACCTTTTCAAAAAATGCCTGCACTTCCTCCTCCTTCTGATTATTCAATTGGAAGGTTTCCACCGATTCCGCAGGGATAACCTTCTTCGCCTGCTCTAGTTTCTCCGCAGAACGCCCAGCGATCACGATACTCGCTCCCTGCTTTGCTGCTTCTATCGCTGTTGCCAGCCCTATACCTGCACTGCCGCCAATGACGACGACACGTTTATGATGTAAATTCATACAATTCTCAGCTCCTTTGTACGGATTATATCATAACTATTTTATTACTATACATATTTTTATTCGGATGGGCCTTCCTGCACCGTGCTTTTGCGGTAGGATGTCGGCGACTGACCGGACCATCGCTTAAACTGCCTGCTAAAATGTGCAATGTTCCCATAGCCGAGCATATCGGTAATTTGCTGCACCGTCCATTGCGGATCCGCCAACAGCAATTTGGCTTCGTGCAAGACAAGACCAGACAGATACACACGGGGAGATACAC
The DNA here is from genome assembly GCF_038592985.1 of Paenibacillus sp. FSL R10-2782. NCBI lineage: Bacteria > Bacillati > Bacillota > Bacilli > Caryophanales > Paenibacillaceae > Paenibacillus > Paenibacillus sp. FSL R10-2782. The sequence goes on from NZ_CP151951.1 coordinate 5,303,993, forward strand.
CGAAGACACTACGGAATACACGATTACAATGGGACACGCTAATACCTAACTCGGATGAAATATCCTCAATCCCATCATGCTTTTCCACAGAATCCATCTGTCCAAAATGCTGATTCACCCTGCCTTGAAGGCGGCTGGCAATCTGATAGGCAAGCTCAGCCTGCACGTATCCACGCCCCGGCAGATGTGCCGCTTCACTGGACACCGCCTCCCATAACGTAGCAAACAGCTCAAATACGGCAGATTGTATCCGCATACGCTTCGCCACCGAATCTCCTGCTTTTTCTGCATTGGGTGTGGAAAGTTCGAGCAACTTATCCAGCGCGGGTCCTATCTGCCTCGCCACCGCACCTTCGGCTGGAAACAGCACTTGCTCCAGACGACTCAGCAACGAAAGAAACAACTTGTCATCAATGTCGAAATGCATGCAAAAGTACGTAAAGCCCTCCCCACTGCTGTGGCTGGAGTGAACGATTCCCGGTCGAAGAAGAACCAGATCCCCCTGTCGCTGTGTATAGCTGCTACCCTCCACCACCATCACCTGCTCTCCTGCAAGCACGATATTAATTTCATATTGAGGATGCTCGTGTGGTGGATAGTCCCAGTCCCCTCCGACACTTCGCGTATGAATGGCAAACAGATTGACCGTGGTTCGCACATCGGGAAAAAAGAATTCCTCTCCAGTAGCCGTAAGGTCTGGATGGTCTGGGCGATTCGGTAAACGTGGTGACGACATGTTTCCCCTCCTTGCGTACATAGGATTTTACTCCAGTATATCGTTTTCGGCACGATTTGGATAAATTAATGCGCGATTTGACAATGGTTACTCGGAGCGTAGCATGCTAGGCTCTATATGAGATCCAGTGAGTATAATATATGGCGGATATAGGATCATGCTGCAAAATACTTTTGTGTATGGAAGTCACTCTTTATGTTGAAAGGGGTTTCATTATCATGACGAAAAATATATTTTATAACACGCAACACTCACCTATCGGGGCCTTCTCCAGCTTTACGCTCGGGTTCAAAGGTAATCGGGGTGGACTTGGCTTGGAGTTGGGCAAGCCAGCAGATGAAAATGTATATATCGGGCTGCAATCCAGAGACGGTGAGGTATATGAGGCGCTTCCCTTTTTTGCAGCCGCACAGGACGAAAGCGCCCGATACGATGTGGAGAAAAAGGATAAACGAACGGAGCCACAGCTCGTTCCCTTTGCCGATCAAGACATTACCCGTGAGCTAAAAGTGGGATCGGATACATGGAGCGCTGGAGATTTGACGTTCCGGCTGTATTCTCCTGTCCGTCCGGTGCCAGAGCCGGGGAAAGCGGATGTGGATGAGCTGCGGGCAGCGCTGGTTCCAGCGGTATTTGCCGAGCTTACGGTCGATAATACGCAGGGAACGGCTGTGCGGAGAGCTTTTTTCGGCTATCAGGGCAGTGATCCGTACAGCGGGATACGCATTGTTGGAGAAGACCCACGCAGGGACGCTGTGAATTCTCCCCAATCGCAAAGACTCACGGGTGTTGGCCAAGGGCGCAGCACAGCTATTGTGACCAATAGCAGCGAAGCGATACCTGCAACTGGATTTAAAATGGAGAGCCTGCTCGGGGAGAACATGGATGAGAATTTATCCTTTGGCCTGGGCGTGACGGGTGCGCTCCTCATGGACGTTCCCGCAGGCGAAAAGCGCACGTATTCCTTCGCCATATGCTTCTATCGCGGCGGCATCGTTACTACAGGTATCGACACAGCGTATTACTACACCCGGCTGTTCACGAATATTGAAGACGTGGCGGGCTATGCTTTGGAGCATTTTACAGACCTGACCGCAGCCTGTATCCAGGCGAACCACTGGATGGAGTCGGCAGGCTTGAGCCAGAATCAGGAATTTATGCTCGTGCAGGCGATTCACAGCTATTACGGCAGCACCCAGTTGCTCAGTCAGCAAGCGGATGGAGAACCGATCTGGATCGTTAACGAAGGCGAATATCGGATGATGAATACGCTGGATTTGACGGCGGATCAGCTTTACTTTGAGTTGACTTTGAACCCATGGACGGTACGCAACGAGCTGGAGTGGTTCGTCAAACGGTACAGCTACCGGGATGAGGTACGGTTTCCGGCAGACGAACAGACCTATCCTGGCGGCATTACGTTCACGCATGATATGGGCGTGGCAAATGTGTTCTCACGTCCGGGATATTCCTGTTATGAGCTGGCAGGGATTGACGGCTGCTTCTCTTATATGAGCCATGAAGAGCTGGTGAACTGGCTATGCTGCGCCACGGTATATATCGAACAGACACAGGATCGGTCATTTACCGCGCGTATGCTGCCTATCTTGCGTGAATGCTTCGCCAGCATGTTACAGCGGGATCATCCAGACCCGGCGCAACGAAACGGCTTAATGGGCCTGGACAGCTCCAGAACCCTTGGAGGCGCAGAAATTACAACCTACGATAGTCTGGACGTATCCTTGGGACAGTCCCGCAACAACATCTATTTGGGCAGCAAATGCTGGGCCGTATATATTGCGCTGGAAAAGCTATTTGCCTCAGAAGGGCTGGATTCCCTTTCACAGGAAGCAGCCTTACAGGCAGACAAATGCGCAGCAGCGATCACAGCGCAAATGACAGACAAGGGCTATATTCCTGCGGTCATTCAGGAGGGCAATGATTCACAGATTATCCCCGCTATTGAGGGGCTGATCTTCCCTTACTTCACAGGCTGCGAAGAAGCACTTCAACTCAATGGACGATTTGGCGGATATATACAAGCCCTTCGACGCCATTTGGAAACGGTGCTGGCACCGGGAGTTTGCCTGTTCGAAGATGGAGGCTGGAAGCTGTCCTCGACTAGTAACAATTCCTGGCTGAGTAAAATCTACCTGTCCCAGTTCATTGCTCGCGAGCTACTGGAGCTGCCTTGGGAGGAAGCAGGGCAGGCTGCGGATGCTGCCCATGTCTCATGGCTCCTGCACTCCGAGGAATCCTATTGGTGCTGGAGCGACCAAATACTCTCCGGTATTGCCCACGGCAGCAAATATTACCCGCGAGGAGTTACCGCTATTTTGTGGCTATACGAAGGTAAAGGCAACCGTCTGGTTCTTCCCCGGCACATGAGTCAGGATCAGGAGCAGCATGCCTGACACTAACCTTCACCTGCCCAAAAGGAGGCCCCTAATATGAGCAAGCGTATCGACATGCAAAGAGAGAGCGGCTATGACGCTTGGCTGCATTATCACCGCAATCGTAAGGTGGAGAGCATGCCCGCTTGGTGCAAGGCCATCGTAGTTCAAGTGGCAGATGAAGTACTTCAAACGGCTGCGAGCGAGCTTCAACACGGACTGACCTCCATGTTCGGACAGCAGCCGAAGATGAGTACCGTTCCAGTGAGTGCGCCATTCATTGCTTTGGGTACATTCCAAGAGCATCCATGGGTTGCAGAACAATTTAACGCAGAGGAACGGGCAGAGGTGAGCACAGAAGGCTACCGAATTCGCGGTATAGGGGATCCAAACCCGGTACATTCAGCTTCGTATGATCACGATAATGAGACCATAAAGAGGGCGTACGTCACGATCGCAGGGCAGACCACCAAAGGCGTATTATACGGGGTTTTTCATCTGCTGCGCTGGCTGCAAGGAGGACTGGATGGCAGGCTGAAGTCCGGCATTGAATCCTTGCACGCTCCCATTCTGGATGTAGTGTCTAATCCGGCTAATCCCATCCGCATGATCAACCACTGGGATAATATGGACGGTAGTGTAGAACGCGGGTATGCGGGAGCATCCATTTTCTACGAAAATAACGCCTTTACCACAAATATGGACCGTCTTCGAGACTACGCTCGTCTACTTGCCTCTGTTGGCATTCAGGCCCTATCCATTAACAATGTGAATGTTCATCACGTAGAAACAGAGCTGATTACAGACACATTTCTACCGGATGTGGCCAAAGTGGCTGCAGTGTTTCGCGCCTATGGCATCCAAATTTATTTGAGCATTAATTATGCCAGCCCTATTCAGCTCGGCGGGTTAACCACCGCCGATCCTCTGAACCCTGGCGTAGTTGAATGGTGGCAGGCCAAAGCCCGGGAAGTTTACGCCGCCGTTCCTGATCTGGGCGGCTTCGTGGTAAAAGCCGATTCCGAGAATCGCCCCGGGCCGTTCAGCTACGGGCGTCATCACGCCGATGGCGCCAATATGCTGGCAGATGCGTTGCAGCCCTACGGCGGACGGGTGATTTGGCGCTGCTTTGTCTATGACTGCAAGCAGGACTGGCGTGACCGCAAGACGGATCGGGCTCGCGCGGCCTTTGACCATTTTAGACCCCTGGATGGGCTGTTCCGGGAAAATGTCATTTTACAGATTAAAAATGGTCCCATGGATTTTCAGGTGCGGGAGCCTGTCTCCCCCTTGTTTGGCGCGCTGGAAGCTACCCAGGTGTTGCTGGAATTTCAAATTGCACAGGAGTACACGGGACAGCAGCGGCATTTGTGTTATCTTGTTCCGCAATGGAAGGAGATACTGGATTTTGACACCTACGCACAGGGAAAAGGCTCCACCATCAAGTGCATCGTAAGTGGCGCTCTGCATAGCAGGAGCAATTCTGCTTCCCCTTCCTCCACCAAACAGACCAACTATGGGATCGCCGCTGTATCCAATATTGGGGCAGACACCAATTGGACCGGACATTTGCTCGCCCAGTCCAATCTTTACGGCTACGGTCGGTTGGCATGGGACCCGGAGCTATCCGCAGACGAAATCGCTGATGAGTGGGTTCGGCTGACGTTTAGCGGACAAGGAAAGCGTGACAGCGGTACAGATTTCATTCCTGCTATTAAGCAAATGCTGCTCGATTCATGGAATATTTACGAGTCCTACACCGCCCCGCTTGGGATCGGCTGGATGGTCAGCCCTGGCCACCACTATGGGCCGGATGTAGACGGCTACGAATATTCGATGTGGGGGACCTATCATTTTGCCGATTGTCGGGGAATCGGTGTAGACCGCACAACTGCAACCGGAACGGGCTATGCCGGACAATATTTTTCTCCCCAGGCGGATATCTATGAATCCATCGATACCTGCCCGGATGAGCTGCTATTGTTTTTTCATCATGTTCCTTATACGCACGTGCTCCACTCTGGTCAAACCGTCATTCAACACATTTATGATACACATTTTGATGGTGCGGAACGTGCGGTCGGCCTTAGAGACACATGGATTAGTCTGCGGGATCATCTGGATGAAGCGATCTATGAACAGGTGCTAGAGCGTCTGGAGCATCAGGTTGAGCATGCTCAGGAATGGCGGGATCGGATCAATACGTATTTTTACCGCAAAAGTGGCATTGCCGACCAGAAAATTCGCCCTATTTTTTAAGCAAGTAACCCCGTGCAATACTGCTTAGTGGTTGCGCAGACTACTACACCCTCAAACGTTCCTGATTCTGTATGGAAAGTCGTCTCCAATCTATCTTGTACAGTACAAAAAGGCATGCGTCTGATTTCCAGACCTATGCCTTTTTTGAGGATTAAACGGGCTTGGAATCATTTGCAGCAGCAGTTGGTCGTCTGTTCCTATCAAGGTGTCACTAGCGAAATAGTCATATTTCTCCCCCCGAGTGTGCAATAAATTCTTCTTTTTTATGCAACCGCTTGCTTTATAATCATTTTTGTAAACGTTTACAGAATGTTGTCGAAATAGACTATGCTTTGGGGAGGATGATCGATTTGACCGTGTATCGAAGTCTATGGAACAAAGGGTGCCTGATTCTGCTAAGCCTTGTGCTGTCTCTGACCGCCTTCATTGGTTCACCTTCCAATATGGCAAGCGCTGCGGTTGCTGACGATTTTCAGGCTTCCGTCATGGGGCCGCTGGCGAAAATCAATGACTGGGGCGCATTCAAAAAGCAACTGCAAACGCTGAAAAGCAACGGCGTGTATGCCATCACCACCGATGTCTGGTGGGGATATGTGGAAAGCGCAGGAGATAACCAATTTGATTGGAGCTATTACAAGACCTATGCAGACGCTGTGAAAGAGGCAGGTCTGAATTGGGTTCCTATTATTTCTACGCATAAGTGTGGGGGAAATGTGGGGGATGACTGCAACATCCCACTGCCAAGCTGGCTATCGAGCAAGGGCAGTGCAGATGAAATGCAGTTCAAGGACGAAAGCGGCTATGCCAATAACGAAGCCCTCTCTCCATTATGGAGCGGGACTGGTAAGCAATATGACGAGTTGTATGCCTCATTTGCTCAAACCTTTGCTAGCTACAAAAGCATCATTCCTAAAATTTATTTAAGTGGTGGTCCCTCTGGAGAATTGCGATATCCTTCATACTATCCGGCAGCGGGATGGAGTTATCCTGCACGGGGCAAATTCCAAGCCTACACTGAAACAGCTAAAAATGCGTTCCGCACGGCCATGAATGAAAAGTATGGATCAATGGACAAGATTAATGCAGCCTGGGGTACCAAGCTGAGTAGCCTTAGCCAAATCAATCCGCCGACCGACGGGGACGGATTTTACACGAACGGCGGGTATAATTCCACGTATGGTAAGGATTTCTTGTCGTGGTACCAGAGCGTGCTTGAAAATCATCTGGGCGTCATCGGAGCAGCTGCCCACAAAAACTTTGATTCTGTGTTCGGTGTCCGTATCGGAGCCAAGATTTCCGGCCTGCATTGGCAGATAAACAACCCTGCAATGCCTCACAGCACGGAACATGCAGGTGGATATTATGATTACAATCGTCTCATACAAAAGTTCAAGGATGCCGATCTGGATTTGACCTTTACTGCACTGGAGATGAACGACAGTGGCTCAGCACCTAATTATTCCTTGCCGTCCACACTGGTAGATACCGTCTCCTCGATCGCAAATGCGAAGGGTGTTCGCCTGAATGGTGAAAATGCACTCCCAACAGGCGGCAGCGGATTCCAAAAAATCGAAGAAAAAATCACAAAGTTCGGTTATCACGGCTTTACACTTTTACGCCTCAACAATCTCGTCAACAACGACGGCTCACCAACCGGTGAGATGAGTGGATTCAAGCAGTATATCGTAAATAAGGCCAAGCCTGGCGATAACGGCGGCACCAACCCCGGAGAAGGCGGCGGTACAGGCAACAAAGTCACTGTATACTACAAAAAAGGCTTCAATTCGCCTTACATTCACTACCGCCCGGCTGGCGGAAGCTGGACGGCTGCACCTGGCGTGAAAATGCAGGATGCCGAAATTAGCGGCTATGCTAAAATCACCGTCGATATCGGCTCTGCCTCCCAATTAGAGGCTGCCTTTAATGATGGCAATAACAACTGGGATAGCAACAACACCAAAAACTACCTTTTCAGCACGGGGACTTCTACCTTTACTCCAGGTGACAGCGGCAAAGCAGGAGCCGTCACATCAGGTGCCCCATCCGGTACCAATCCCGGAGAAGGCGGCGGTACAACCAACAAGGTAACCGTATACTACAAAAAAGGCTTCAACTCACCTTACATTCACTACCGCCCGGCTGGCGGTAGCTGGACAGCTGCACCTGGCGTGAAAATGCAGGATGCCGAGGTTAGCGGCTATGCTAAAATTACTGTCGATATCGGATCTGCCTCCCAATTGGAAGCCGCTTTTAATGACGGTAGTAACAACTGGGATAGCAACAACACCAAAAACTACTTCTTCACCACAGGTACTTCTACCTACACGCCCGGCTCTAACGGAGCCGCAGGAACTGTCCAAACGGGGTCGCCTTCGGGCGGCTCCACACCCACCGAACCGAGTAATCCCTCTAATCCATCTCCCCTTGGTACAGATTGGAGCAAGCAGAGCATTTATTTTATCATGACAGACCGATTCAGCAACGGGGATACATCGAACGATAATTACGGTGGCTTCAATTCCAACAACAGCGACCAGCGCAAATGGCATGGCGGCGATTTTCAAGGCATTATCAACCAGCTCGACTACATCAAGAATATGGGGTTTACCGCCATCTGGATTACTCCGGTAACGATGCAAAAGAGCGAATTCGCTTACCACGGCTATCATACGTATGATTTTTATGCGGTAGATGGACATCTTGGTACAATGGACAAGTTCAAGGAGCTGGTCCGTAAGGCGCATGACAAAAATATCGCTGTTATGCTGGACGTAGTCCCCAATCACACGGGCGATTTTCAACCAGGGAACGGCTTCGCCAAGGCTCCTTTTGACAAAGCAGACTGGTATCATCACAACGGCGACATCACAGGGGCAGACTACAGCTCCAACAACCAATCGAAAATCGAAAACGGTGACGTGGCCGGATTGGATGACCTGAATCAGGACAACCCCGCAACAGCGAACGAGCTTAAAAACTGGATCAAATGGCTGTTGAACGAGTCAGGGGTCGATGGACTGCGGGTGGACACGGCCAAGCATGTACCTAAAGGCTTCCTGAAGGATTTTGACCAAGCAGCCAATACCTTCACCATCGGTGAGATTTTTAGTGGCGATCCCGCTTATGTGGGCGACTACACCCGATATCTCGATGCCGCACTGGATTTTCCAATGTATTATACGATCAAGGATGTGTTTGGACGTGATCAATCCATGACCAAAATCAAGGAACGTTACTTGGATGATCGTTACTATCGCGATGCACAGACCAACGGCGTATTTATCGACAATCATGATGTGAAACGTTTCCTCAACGAGGCCTCCGGCAAGCCTGGTGCCAGCTCTGACAAATGGCCGCAGCTCAAGGCCGCCCTGGGCTTTACTTTGACATCGCGCGGGATTCCAATTATCTATCAAGGCACCGAGCAAGGCTTTAGTGGGGGAGATGATCCTGCCAACCGGGAAAACGTCGTTTTCAACGCCAATCATGAGCTGTATCAGTACATTGCCAAACTAAATCGTGTGCGCAACAGCCACCCTGCCCTGCAAAACGGCAGCCAAAAGGAAAAATGGGCAGACGACTCCTTTTACAGCTTCCAGCGCTCTAAAAACGGCGACGAGGCCATTGTACTCATCAACAACTCGTGGAACAGCCAAACTCGTACCATTGGCAACTTTGACAATCTGTCCAACGGTACCCGTCTAACCAACCAGTTAAGCAACGATTCCATTCAGATCAACAACGGTTCGATCACCGTGACGCTCGCTCCGAAGGAGGTTAAAGTTTTCACCAAATAAGTTACATCGATGATTCAAATGTGCTAAAATAAATGATAGAAGGATATACTAAAAAAGAGCAAGGATGCTGGTAACATCCCTACTCTTGGCAACAGCCGCTTTGAAGAGCGGTCGGCTGTTCAAAGGCGATCTACAGAAATAGACCGTTTTCCCCTTGAGCAGGGCGGTCTATTTCTTTTTGTTTTGGTTCAACGCAATAACAATCGTAACGATTAATCCGATCAACGCTACTAATAGCGTGCCGAACATCATCATTAATGTCAGAGCATCTTTAACCTCCACAGGCGTCACCTCCCTTCCGGGAGACTTAGCCGACCGCCCACCTAAGCCATTCTGTTGTTAATAGAAGTATAGCACGTAAAAACGTCCTTCGGCGACTGTATTTTACAGTTTGACTCAAGTAACCTCATATGATCATCCATCATCTTTTTCTTCATGCATACTCTACTTCTTCTTTAATGGATAACCTATAAAACAAAACAGGCACCTGCAACGAAGCGTACACTTCGTTGCAGGTGCCCTGTTTATATATAAACAACGTGGGGATACTTAGGCCTCAGTAGCCACGTTGATATTGTTGGGGTATGGAGGAACGGAATAAAGAGATTCCCCAGCCGAGGTATCTCCGTATTTTTTCGTTATGCAGCCAATATATATGTTGTATGTCGTAGATATATTGTACACAATCTATTATCTACAACTTAATAACTTTTTGCAAGTATATATTTAAATAATATTAGATATTTTTTTGTTCAGATAAGTTAAACTCAAAAATTATACAAAAAAAAGACGCCCTTACGGACGTCTTAGCGCGAAACCAGTTTTATTGTGCCGAGCCTAATTGCACCCACGCTTTTTCGATCTCTGCAACCGCCTGATCCTTGTTCATGTTACCGCTGATATAAGCCTGCATCAGCTCACCAAATTTTTGGTGGAACGTATCCAGCGAATAGTTAACAGACAGATCACCGGACTTCGACGTTTTCAAAATGCTTTCCATTTCCTTAGGCATTTCCAGATCAGGAAGAGGCGCATCCTTGATTGGAGGAATGACCTTGGCTACCTGGGAGAACCAGTTCTTGCCGTATTCCGAAGTGTACAGCCAGTTGAAAAATTCAATCGTCTCCTTGGCTACTTCCGAATCCTTGTTAATACGCAGCGCCTGATCAGCCCCGGTAATGATGACCGATTGATCCGCCTTGTCACTCACCGGATAGCCCATGATACCAATCTTGAGGTCGGGATTAATCTTCTTGATCGCTTCCTCATCCCATGCGCCTTTCCCCGTCATAAACGCAGCTTTACCCGATGCAAAATCGCTCACTTCCGCATTGCTGTCGCGTTCCAGCGGCTTATCCGTGCCATGCTTCACCGTCAGATCAATAAAGCTAAAGAAGTTGTTGTACAGCACCGGATAGTCCTTGATTTTCGCTTTGCCTGCAATAAAATCGTTGACGAGCTGCTTCGGCTCTACACCTGCATCCTGCGCGGCGGCATCTACATAGTGCTGGAAGATGTGCTTCCATACCCACCACTCTTTATATGCATTTGCAAATGGTGTAATGCCCTTCGCCTCAAGCTTGGTGACTGCGTCCTGCATCTCCGCAATCGTCTTAGGCGGGGAGGTTATTCCGGCCTTGGCAAGCAAATCCTTGTTATAAATCAGCGTAAACAGGTTCCCCTTCACCGGGAAGCCCAACACTTTACCGTCACTGGAGCTCATATTCGCTCGAACGGCATCCGTCATGGCTGCTGCCAGCGGCTCATTCGTCAGATCGGCACTATAATCTGCATACGTGTCGATGTCGCCTCCTGCCGTGGTCTGGAATACATCCGGTGTGCTGCCTGAGGCAATTTTGGATTTGAGAATCGTGTTATAATCCGCCTGCATGATTTCCAGATTGATCTTCACATTCGGCTTGACCTTCTTATACTCCTCGATATACGCGTTAAAAGCATCCGTATACTCTGGCGAGGCAGTGAACATATTTATTGTAACCGGTTTCAATTCTTCGTTGCCGCCAGCATTTCCTTTAGCCGAATTTGAATCGCCGCTGCTTCCGCATCCACTCAACAAGCCGACCGTCAATAGCAAACTGCCGGATAACGCCATCATCTTCTTTAACATGGATACTCCCCCATCTATTTGTGATCAACGTCCATGCGCTCATTCTAAAAAATATAGTCCAATTTAAAAAGGCAGATTAGTGAAGCGTTAAGGGTAAAAAAGTGGTTTATTGCAGGCTCACACGATACTCTGAGGGTGACACCTGATAATAATTACGAAAAGCCTTACTAAAATAATTCTTGTCCTTATAGCCAAGCATATCGGAAATCTCCTGAATTTTTAGACTGGAGTCGCCTAGCAGTTCCTTGGCCTTATCCATTCTGACCTTCTGCACATATTCGTGAATCCCGTAACCAAACTGCTGCTTGAACAGCTTCATCAAATATTCCCGACTTAAGAAATACGTTTCGGCAAAAAATGAAATTTTGATATCTTCAAAGTAATAACGGTCAATATGCCGCTTGATCTCCGTAATATCAAAGGGCTGGCTCCCCCCCTGAGCATGCTGAACCCCGGCAATGTAAAGCTCCAACATACGGTTCAGCCGCTGTCCGTACTGGGCAAAATCCGTAAAGTCCGCAGCAATATCGCCCTCAGCCACGCTTTTTCTCTGTTCCCCCGAAGCCCCCTCCGGCTCAGACACAGATGCAGATAGGAAAGCCCCCGGCTCCGTAGCCGCTTCTCTCAGTAAAAAATGAAACTCGCCGATCATCCGATCTGCATCCTGCAAACGAAAGGCAGAGCCGGATGCCAACTGCTTCAGCAGGTCGTTTAGCAACACCTTTGCCCGATTCGCCTGACCTGTCTGGGCATCCTTCTGGATCAACAGCAGCCGATCCGTCCACGGCACTTCTTCTGACATCGCTCCCTGCCGGGGCGTGGTATGAATGACCGATGTCCCTGTCAGCTTCAATACGTCCGTACTATGAATAAACGCCTTGGCATCCGTATAGGTAGACGCCAGTTCCAGTATGTCCATACAAGGCTTACCCACCCCGGCGACCACTACCATGCCAAACAATCCGTGCAGATTCGCCGCCGCCTTCTGCGCTACTTGCGACAGCAGAAGGGGCATATGTTCCTCTTGCCCTGGACACAATGTGCAAATGGAAACGACCTCGCGCTCCCGTCTCGGATGAGGAAAGCTAAAGCAGCTCAGTCGCTCATCCGAAGTCTGAGCCATGACGTTCGTCACGGCAAAATCCATCAGATCGGTCTCCCCGTGAAAACGTGTCATGCGAACCTCATCCCTGTTCAGCTGCCGCAGCACGATCACTCCAAAGCGGTTCCCCGGCTGATCTGCACCAATCATAGGGAGTAACGCCGCATTTGCCTGTCTCTTAAAGCTGCCGTCCAGAATGGACAAATATAGCTTCTCCTTGAGCTTCGGCAGCGACATATTCAGTGTAATGTTCTGGCTAATGAATTTGCTTTCGCTTTGCTTGCGGCTTTCCAATATATCTACCGCCTTGCGTAGTGCCTGATTCAATTCCTGCCGATTGATCGGCTTGAGCAAATAATCCACCACCCTGGATTGAATTGCTTGCCGCGTAAACTCAAAATCGTCATAGCCGCTAATAACGATCGTCAGCAGATTAGGATATGCCTTCTCGATGGCACGAAGAAATTCGATACCGTTCAGCTCCGGCATTTTCATATCCACCATGACCACATCTATAGGGTGCTGCTCCAGCAGTTCCAGTCCAAGTCTGCCATTCGTCGCCTCAAGCACCTGCCCGATGCCGAGGTTGTTCCAGTCTCCGACGATACGAATGGCTTCGCGCAGCGGCTCCTCATCATCAATAATCAATACATTATACATGACTACTTCCTCCCTGGGGAATGCGCATTTTGATTTCTGTTCCCGTTTCATCCGCATGTATGGATAGTCCTGCCTGATCTCCATACAGGAGCTTCAATCGTGCATTCAGATTTTTTAAGCCGATGTGCTCACTCTCCCGTTCCTCCCACTTTTCTTCGAACGAATCCAGCACCTGTCTCAGCTTATCCTCCGAGATTCCCGGGCCGTTGTCTCGGACTGTAATCGTGGCATCTGTAGAGCTGGATTCGGCTGAAATGACAATCAGAATATCGCTTGATACCTTTTCCAGCGCATGCTTGATCGAATTCTCCACCAACGTTTGTACGGACAGCCTCGGGATGAGCAGCTCCATCAGCGTGTCCTCCCACTCCAGCTCGATTCGCAGTCTCGTCCCGAATCTTGCTTTTTGCAATCCCATATACCGTTCAATATGCTGGAGTTCTTCGCGGGCAACCACGATATCCTTGCCGTTGATGGAATACCGCAGGGTTTGGGCCAACGCATCGACCATATCCGCCATATCGAACATCTCACGCTTTAATGCCTGTGTGGATATGGCTTGCAGCGCATTGTACAGAAAATGGGGGTTAATTTCAGCCTCCAGCGCCTTGAGTATGGCGTTTTTCTCGACCAGCTTCATTCGATAGCGCTCATTAATTAATTCATCGGTTCTTTGGACCATTTCGTTAAAATGCAGCGACAAATACGCAATCTCGTCATGACCCTTCACAGGAGCCGTTGCCCTGAAATCCCCGGTACTAAACCGCTTCATCTGGGTGGACAGCTTGTGTAAGGGACTGGTAATAGCATTGGAGGTCAGCGTTACCAAAATAATAGATACTCCTAAAAACAAAATCCCGATCACATAGCTCCAATTCCGGGTCGTTGTAGCCGCTTCGTAAATTTGACGGTATGGAATCGGCTTGACAAGCCGCCAGCCCTCTTTTTTCCCGACATCATATACGACCAGATACTCCTGACTGCCACTACTGTCCGACCATGTTACTCGTCCGTTCCCTCCCTGTCCAATCTGTGCCAGCACCCCCGAGTCCCGCATCCGCTCGTATAACGGAAGGCTATCCACGTAAAAGGGAATACGTTCAGGACTTAGCAGCATGAGATGGTCCCCTTTGCCGAGCGGAATGTTCTTCATGATATCGTCCACAGCGCTCGTATTGTAATAAAAGGACAACACCGCCTGCGGGTGACGAGATGCAATTGACCTCAGCACCCGATGGTACGCCATAAAGCTGGCCTGTGGCGCCACATACCCCATATCCGAACGGGAACCCGCAAAGGATTGGAACGATTCATTGGTTGTGCTCGCCATTGCCTCCTTATACCAGGCCAGCTTGGGTATATCCGTGTTCATCCCTTGGCGCACCGTAATATTGTACGTCTCCCGAGTCACCACATAATATTGATGACGATCTGCCACGTACAGATAAATAGCTTCCAGATCACTGCGGGAATAAAACATGCTGCGCAAATAGTTTTCAATGACCATTCGAGAGGCATAGTCCCGATTCTCATTCGCAATCGCGTTCATAATATCGTTATAACGAAGCTGCGGCAGGGCTAGCTGCTGCATCCCCTCCAGATAGTCCTCCAGGTTCTGATTGACCAGCAGCAGATTATTCGTTGTGCTGGCAATGCTATGATTCACCGACTCTCTTTCAATCATCTGATAGGAGATAATCGTCAGCGAGCCTACCACCAGAATGATCACCGAGGTAAAAAGCAAAATAAGCTTGTTCACCAATTTTTGCGTTATTCGTCTCCACATGGATCTGAAAACTGTACCTGCTCGTTCTGGTATCACGATAAAATCGCCCCTTTTGTAAGCGTACACATTTTTACCCTCAACTGTTTTCTTAAATCCATTGGTCCGGCCCTAGGAGCTATCCTATACTTTCATTATATCTCAAACGGCTTGGAGCGAAAGATCGGAAAATGTTGAGAAAAAGAGGTGCGTTATGCTGAAAAAAAGGGGAGCTTGGGGCGATAGGGGCAGTAAATTGGAGTTTGGCTTGTTCACACTGCCCGTAATTTTGTGCATTACGATTGCATTTTATATTCCGTTTTTGATGACGATACGCTATTCCCTGACCAAGTGGAATGGAATATCCAAGCATCCGAAATTTGTAGGTCTGGATAACTTCAAACAAATCCTGCTCGGAGACGCCAACTTTGCACATGCAGCCTGGTTTACGGTCAAATATGCCATTCTGTACATTGTGCTGGTGAATGTGCTGGCCATCCTGCTGGCGCTTGTTCTCGACATGAAGCTGAAAAGCTCGGCGTGGCTGCGGGCTGCCTTCTTTATCCCTTATATCCTCAGTCTCGTGATTGTCGGATTTATCTGGAAGTTTATCTTTATGCAGGGCTTTGAGTCACTGGGAACCAGCACAGGTTGGGGCTTCTTCCAGCTCAGTTGGCTGGGGCAGGAAGGACTCGCGTTTATTTCCATTTTGGCGGTATCTATCTGGCAATCCATTGGCTTTTATATGGTCATTTACATTGCAGGATTGCAGTCCGTACCGGAGGATCTGAAGGAAGCCGCTATTGTGGACGGAGCGGGGCCGATTCGGAGATTTTTCAGTATTACACTGCCACTGCTGGCCCCTTCCATCACGATCTCCGTTTTCATGGCTCTGACCAACTCGATCAAGGTGTTCGACGTCATTCTATCCCTGACTGGCGGTGGACCGGGAGGTACAACATACAGTATTGCTTATGATATTTATCGGGATACGTTCCAGAACAATCTGTACGGCTACGGAACAGCCAAAGCGTTGCTGCTATTCGTCGCAGTGCTGATCATTACGATCATCCAATTGTCTATTTTCAAACGCAGGGAGGTTGAAGCCTGATGCAACGCAGCCGTATGGGACGTATTTTGCTGGAAGCGGGCATGATTGTATTATCGCTGTTATTTTTGTATCCGCTGTTTCTCGCCATTAACAATTCGTTCAAAAGCTTCGCTGAGGTCATGACCGACGTCATTGCGCTGCCCAAGCAGCTTTCGCTGGATAACTACGTATATGTATGGAAATTCATTAACTATCCACGCTTATTTCTGAATAACACAATCATTACCGTAGTCGGGCTGGCAGGTATCGTACTGGTATCCTCTATTGCCGCCTATAAGCTGGCACGAACCAAGAGCAAATGGAGTTCCGCTATCTACATGCTATGCATTATGCCAATGTTAATCCCGTTTCAGTCCATTATGCTGACTGTCTTGCGACTCGCGAAAGACCTGCATCTGGCGGACAGTACCTGGGGACTTGGCCTGCTGTATTGGGGCTTCGGCGCACCGCTGGCGGTGTTTATCTATCACGGATTTGTCAAAGGGATTCCCAACGAGATTGACGAAAGCGCCAAGATTGACGGAGCCTCAGGCTTCCGGCTATTCTTTTCAGTCATTTTCCCCTTGCTGAAATCCGTCACCGCCACCATTGTGATCATCGACGTGATGTGGATTTGGAACGATTTTCTGCTGCCCCTGCTCATGGTTAACGGCTCACCCAGCACCAAAACGCTTACGCTGGCGGCCTATACCTTCGTCGGACAGTATACGTCAGACTGGCAGTATGCCATGACAGCCATGGTGATGGCTGTGCTGCCTTCCATCGTCGTATTTATTTTCCTGCAAAAATACATCGTCAAAGGTGTGGTCGCGGGAGCGGTCAAAGGCTAAGTTCAAAATGGTGATTCCATGAGTATATAAGAATTACGAAGCCAGAAAGTAAAAAAAAAGAGGACTTGCGTGTTGTTTGCGCAAGTCCTCTTGGTTGTAGCCTGGATGCTAGACAGACTCTGTTATCTAATACTTCCCGCTCAGGAAGCAGGATGAATCGGTGTGTCTGAAATTGAAATTCTTTCCATAGATGTACGTCTGGTAGACGTGCCGCGTCCTCCATTCGTATCCTTTGGATGAGCCGAAGCCTTATTCTCGTCTGCATCGTCTGTAATGCGAAAATGCTGTATTTCTGACAGTAGCTCAGCAGCCATATGACGCAGAGAATCGGCAGAATCCACAATAACCTCCATAGAAGCGAGTTGCTCCTCGCATACAGCCGCAGCCGACTCCGATTCCTCTGCAATCTCACGAGATAAGCCTACCAGCTTTTGCTCCGAATCCAGCAGTTGCTCGGTAATGGCAGACAATTCTTCGGTCGCAGCGGACACGTCCTGCGTGTGCTCGGCTACCGTTTGTACCGCTTCATGCACTTTGCTAAACGTCTGTCCGGTGCGGTAAATCAGATCCGTTCCGGCCTCAACCTCGCTGGAGCCTTTCTGGATCGAGTCCACGGCCTGGTTCACTGTATCCGCCATGGCATCCATAAAGACAGCAATCTGTTGAGAAGCTTGACCCGTCTGTTCCGCAAGCTTCTTCACTTCACCCGCCACGACAGCAAAGCCCTTACCCGATTCCCCGGCTCTGGCCGCTTCAATGGAGGCGTTCAACGACAGCAAATTAGTTTGCTTGGCGATATCCCGAATAAATTGCGTTACATTCTGAATTTGCTTCGATTGCTCGCCCAATTCCTGAATGACCTTGACCGAGTCCTTCATCGTATCCTGAATATGGCGCATTTGGACAACCGTCTCCTCCAGGTCTACATTGCCGCGCTCTGTCTCGTGAATCGCTCGCTCGGATAGCTCTGCGGTAATGAATGCAGATTGGGCAATCTTTTGAACACCTTCTGCACTTTCCTTGACCGCCTGCTGGTTTTCACGGTTTCGCTCGACCTGGCTGCCCGCCGAATCATAGATTCCTTGTACCGTCTCCGCCATCTGCCGCGCGCCTTCCGCCACCTGTCCAGAGCCGCTGGACAGCTCACCCGAAGCAAGCATGACCCCTTGCGCATTCTGATAAATCACTTGCATCAGCGAACGAAGCTGGCGTTTCATATCGTTAAAGCTCTGCGCCATTTCACCAATCTCATCTTTCTGACGAATTTGGATATCCTCCTGTGTCAGATCCCCTTCTGAAATACGCCGAGCGGCTTGAGCTACCTGCACCACCGGACGGGCAATCATACGGGTGATTGCATATGCCAATACGATCCCGATCACCAGTGCGAGCGCCATCGCAATGATAATCATCGTCTGTACATTTTGGAGCTTTTCGTCCTGTTCGACTTGGGATTGATTCAGAAGTTCCATCTGGTATTGCTCCATCGCCTGTGACTGTTGTTCCAGTGCAAGCGCCATCGGCTTACATTTTTCCTCCACTAATCTCGTGTAGGTCACCACATCCCCCTGCTGCTTATATGAGGTAATTTCCTTCACGATATCTGCATATTCAGCCTCCATCTGCTGGAGCTGTGCTGCCATTTGCTTGGGCTTGTCCAGTGCTGGCGTTGATTGCAGCTTCTTCATGGTCGTTGCAAAGGTTTCGCGCTCTTTCAGATAACTGTTCATTTCGTCCTGATCGCCAGTCACCAGATATCCGCGAAAATACTTGGTCTGACTCGCAGCATCGTATTCCAATTCTTTAATCATTAAAATTTTAGCAACGCCATCATCAATCATGCTTTGATAAGATGTATGTAAAGACGAAGTAGCATACTCACCGATAACGCCCACAACCAATGTAAGCAATAATACGGCTGCAAAACTAATGGATAGTTTTTTACCAATCTTCATTCTAAAATATCTCCTTTGTATGGGACAATTTTCTTAGGTCTAATGGGTTATTATACGCCTATTTGTCATTTGAAACAGTTAAATTATAATTCATAAGTTTCAACTATTGAAATACAACCTTTCAGGTATAATACGGCACCCAATAACATATAGATCACTTTCTTTTGTTAATTCTTTCTCCCCTTTCCTTACAGTCTCCCTTGACATTTCCCTGCATTAATAATTTAGTAATTCTAACGTTCGTTATTATTACGATTAAAACCGACAGCTCCCTGAATGTATGACTCTTCCACTTTTTTACCGTTCACGTAAAGATTGTCGCCCTGGTATTGAATCGTGTCTCCCGCGACCCCAATGACACGCTTAATGAAGTCTCTTCCTTCTTTTCTCACATGGAATACAACAACCTCACTCGGCTTGGGATCACGAAAATCGTAAATCAGTTTGTTCACGAGAACAACACCTACGATAATCGCTTTAATCCAATCCACAATCTCATTCTTAACTTGTGGCCGCCTTCTCGAAACTTTCCGTGTAGCTGGACTCGTCAAATGATTCCCGTGATCCCTACGTCAAACCCGCCTTTTCTCATAGATTCTATTCCTGATATGTGTATATTATATAAGTGCAATCAATTTTTCCCAGCTTGGCAAAACCGTGTTTTTAGTTGAAACAAAAGTGTGAACTTTTTTTCACAATCTCAAAATATCATCAAAAAACAGTTGATGCAAACGTTAACATATATTAAACTGAGCTTATACTTCTTAGAGCGTTTTGGACATATGCCAGTTAATCCGTCACCCAGGGAGGTGTCCCCGTTTCACATGAAAGACAGCATAAGTCGCTTTTATAGTGCTATCTTCTTTTAAAATAAAAGATGAAATAAGGAGGAATTTACATGTTTAAACGCAATGAACGTCCAAAAAACGGTTTTAACGCTCTAAGGCTCGGTATTTCTGTTGTTTTCGCTTCTTCTTTCCTTCTTGGAACCGCTTACGCAGATACGCCATCCAATGCCCCTTCTTCTTCCCTTTCAGAAGAGGCTGCCAGTGCAACGGATACATCTGCTATCTCCACCACGCTGGCGGCAGGCGACTTGTATGTAGCGCCAAATGGTAACGTGTCCAATCCAGGTACCATATCCAGTCCTACTACTCTTGAAGCCGCACTTACACAAATTGCTCCTGGTAAAACCATTTATCTGCGCGGAGGCAACTACGCCTATTCCTCTACGATTACCGTTCAGCGTGGAAATAATGGCAGCAACGGTTCCCTCAAAGGGTTGGTTGCTTACGGCAGTGAAAAGCCGGTACTTGATTTTTCGGGTCAAGCCTTTGGCTCCGCCAACCGTGGACTCCAGCTTTTCGGAGACTACTGGCTGGTAAAAGGTCTTGAAGTAAAGGGTGCTGGGGATAACGGTATCTATATCGGCGGCAGCAACAACCGGATTGAAAATGTGGAAACTCACCATAATCGGGATACCGGTCTTCAACTCGGACGCTACTCCACTACAGCAGCTAACAGTGAATGGCCTTCGAACAACCTTATCTTGAACTCCTACTCTCATGATAATGCTGATCCTGACAACGGTGAGGATGCTGACGGTTTTGCCGCTAAGCTGACCGTAGGACCAGGCAATGTATTCGATAACTGTGTGGCTGCGTACAACGTTGACGACGGTTGGGATTTGTTTACCAAAGCAGCAACTGGACCTATCGGAGAGGTAACGATCTTGAACAGTGTCGCCCACCACAACGGACAGACCTCTGATGGAACCTCCACCGCTAACAGTGACGGCAATGGCTTCAAGCTGGGCGGGGACAAAATCAAGGTCAACCATATCGTGAAAAACAGCATTGCCTTTCAGAATAAAAAGCACGGCTTTACCTACAACAGCAATCCCGGAACCATTACCCTGACCAATAATACTTCATGGAGTAATGGCGAGAGCAATTTTGCTTTTGACAAGGGTGACCACGTATTTATTAACAATCTTTCCTTTGAAGGAACAGCCAGTGACAAGACCAGTGGAACCGATCAAGACAATTCTAACGTCTGGTGGAAAAACAAAAAAAGCACCAATGCCAAAGGTCTTCTCGCCAGCGCCGCTGACTTTGTCAGTCTCGTTCCTTCCATTACAAGAAGTACAGACGGTTCCATCCAACTAGGTAACTTCCTCAAGCTGGCTTCAGGAAGCGATTTGATCGGCTCGGGCACTCCGAGCGGCAACAACATAGGGGCACGCTAAAAGCCCAACCCAATCAGGACGCCCTGGCCCATCTACCAACATAGACATACTGCATAATATAGCGACCGGTGATTGTCCTCATAACCAGACAAAATATGAGGTGAACAGATCATGGAACGAAAAATCACAATGAAACATACACTCGCCTATGGAAGCGGCAACATGCTGGGAAGCGGTGCACTTGCTATTAGTGGCGCATGGTTAATGTACTTTTATACAACCTTTTGCGGACTGTCTCCCGTTCAGGCCGCAGCCATTTTCTCCGTTGCCAGCATCATCGATGCCATCAGCAATCCGATCATGGGCTTTATTAGCGACAACTTTCATCGCACCCGCTTGGGCCGAAAATTCGGCAGACGCCGTTTTTTCATTATGATGGGGATTCCGCTGATGCTCGTGTATCCGTTGTTGTGGGTAGATGGGTTGGGTTTCTGGTATTACCTGAGTACCTACGTACTGTTTGAACTCGTGTATACCTCTGTCATGGTGCCATATGAAGCACTCGCCTCAGAGATGACCCGGGACTTCGGCGCGCGCTCCAGATTAACCGGATGGAAGGCCATGTTCGGTAAAATTGCCAATTTTGCCGCCGCTTTTATCCCTGGTCGCTTTATCGCCGAGTATGGCAAAGACTCTCCATTGCCCTTCTTTTATACCGGACTCGTGTTTGCAGGTATCTTGCTCATTGCGATGGCATTTTTGTACAAAAATTCTTGGGAACGCCCTACAGAGGAGCTGCAAAAGGAACTGGAAGGTGAAGCTCCGCTTTCCTTTATAGATTCCATGAAAAAGCTGTTTATTGACATTTCCTCGACCTTCCGGGTAAAGACGTTCCGTCATCATCTGGGCATGTATCTGGGCGGATTTTCAGCCGAGTGGCTGTTCACTTCTGCCTTTACGTACTTTATTGTATTTTCCCTGTTCCAAAGCTCGGAGATGGTATCTAATCTGAATAGCTTTAACTCTGTCATTCAATTAATTTCCACCTATTTCTTCATCCAGTTCTGTGTACGCAAAGGGTTCCGTATGCCTTTTATCGCTGCACTCGTCGTCGTTTGCTTTAGCGTAGCTGGTTACGGCCTGCTCTATATCACGGGAGCCTCCAATACGATGGTATGGCTATATGTCATCACACTGTTTATGGGTCTTGGTACAGGCGGGGTCTACTATATTCCCTGGAATCAATATACGTTCCTTGCTGATGTAGATGAGGCATTGACTGGCCGTCGCCGGGAAGGTATTTATGCAGGTATGATGACTTTCGCAGGTAAAATGGTTCGAGCCGTCGTCGTCTTCATACTTGGCTGGGTGTTACAGCATTTCGGATTCGTATCCGGGGCTGATAGTCAGCCGATTGCCGCTCAGCATGCTATATTTTACGTGCTTGTCGTTGGAACCATCGCTTTGGCGATCATCGGTATGATTGCATCTGTCGTCATGAAGCTGGATATTGACAGTCACAAGAAGCTGATCACCGAAATTGATCGACTCAAAAATGGCGGCTCCATGAAATCAGCCAAACCGGAAGCTCGAAAGGTATTCGAGGAACTGACAGGTTTTAATTATGATCGGTGCTGGGGCAACAATAATGTAGGTTTCAAGAACAAACCTGCTGACCCTAAATCACATACGCCTTCCATGTAAGCACAAACAACGATTATGAATCAAATATTTTCCAAAGAGAGGACTGTATCATGGCAAATCCAACATCACAACCGACAACCAATCCTACAAAAACAGATTCTTGGGCTGTACGTATGAGCGATTCTGTTCTACAGCGGAGTCCGGAGTTTTACGAAAAATGGGAATATGACCACGGCGTCATTTACAAAGGCTTGGAAGCGGTCGGAGAACTGACAGGCGATCCCAAGTATATGAAATATGTAAAAAAACATATGGATCATTTTGTTGACGAAAATGGCGTGATTCAGCGCTATAAAGTAGATGAATACAATATTGACCACGTGAATAACGGAAAGCTGCTCTTCTCTCTGTATCGTGCGACAGGAGACGAACGATACAAAAAGGCAGCTTACCAATTACGCAGTCAGTTGGAAAAACACCCCCGCACAAGCGAGGGCGCATTCTGGCATAAGCAAATTTATCCGTATCAAATTTGGCTGGACGGCTTGTACATGGGTGCCCCGTTCTACGCTGAATTTATCCGCGAATTTGGAGATCCGTCAGAATTTGACGATGTTACCTTGCAATTCAAGCTCTGCTACGAGCATACGCGTGATCCTGAGACGGGTCTGCTCTACCACGCTTGGGATGAGAAGCTTGAACAGCCTTGGTGCAATCCGCAAACAGGCTGCTCCAAGAACTTTTGGGGACGCTCTATAGGCTGGTTCGTAATGGCACTTGTTGATGTACTGGATTATATTCCAGAAGATCACGCAGATCGCCCTGCCGTGCTCGATATGCTGACAGAAACACTGGAAGCTCTGTTGAAAGTACGTGATAAAGAAAGTGGAGTCTTTTATCAGGTGCTCAATCTGGGCCATGTGAAAGGCAACTATCTGGAAGCCTCCGCTTCCTGCATGATTCTCTATGCGATCGCCAAAGGCGTTCGCAAAGGTTATCTGCCAGAGCAATATCGTCAAGAGGCAGAAATCATCCGTAAAGGCATTATTGATGAATTTATCACGATTACCGAAGAAGGACTCGTGAATCTGAACAAAACGGTGCAAGTAAGCGGTTTGGGCGGTAAAGATCGTCGGGACGGTACCTTCGCTTACTATATCAGCGAGCCGATTGTGACGAACGATCCCAAAGGTATCGGAGCTTTCATTCAGGCGATGGCTGAAGCGGAACGGCTCTAAAACAGACGAAATGTATATCTTCTACAATAGAAAAGGACGGGGCCAATGGCCCTCGTCCTTTTTTGTTTTAGCTACAGAAGTGATAGGTAAGTTGCCTTGTTATATCTCCCTTCAGCTTATTTTTTTCTACATTACAACAGGCTGCATGATTATGGTTTCAATTTGTTTTCCGTCTATTTCTAAACTCTTATGATAGGTCTTACAAAAGGCATCCACATTATCTACAATTTTGTCCTTATCATAAATAAAAAAGTATACGTACTTCTCCCTATAATGGAAGGCATCTGACCCTAATTGTTCAGTCAATTCACGTTCACTCATTTTGGGACGCGAACATTTGACTTCTATTACAGTTTCATACTCCCTTAAGTATATATCATATCTAACGGACTTATAGCCGCCGTCATCTGATATCTCGACTCTTGCTTCTGGAAAAATCGGACGAATGAGGGAAAATAACATACGCTGTACATCGTACTCGTTCCCTAGAGATATTTTAGTAAGATTCTCTTGTCGAATGGTTCCACTACCGTGTACAGGTTTATGATACATCTCTTCTATATGTTTATAAAAATTACGCATTATTCTTCGGATAATCACATGGAAGCTTTGAAGATCAATAAGATCTGGGTTAGATGACGATGAAGGGGATATTTTTTCAAATAGCCCCTTATTTATGTCAATTATCAATCCTTTTAAATAGGAAACACCCACATCATGAAAGGTATTTGCATCGGTTTTCAACAAAAACTCACGAGCAATTGATGCATTCGAAAAAGCTTTCTGAAGAACTCTACTTGTTGAAATTCTCCACTCTTCGAGTTTCCCCTCGTCGGTATTATTCTCGGACTGAGTTAGTAACTGAACCTCATCTATCTGTTCTTGAATAGCCTGAATTGTTTCACTTTTTGTTCTATTTGATGTGGTCATACCCTCTCCCATTAATGAATCCCCCATCGTAAATAAAATAAAAAGTGCGGCTCCAAAATGTAAATTTTCTCGTCCTTATATTCAAAAACCTGATAAATACTCTCACTATTTTGCATAATGGACTGAACCTGCTCTATTGCAGATTTTACCTTTGGCTTGTCCGGCTTATCATTACCATCACTAATAAGTTCATCAATTCTCTTCTTCATATCGTCTATAGAAATACTAATCTCAGGGGGGTTTAGTGAAATTGCCTTTATTAACAGCTCATAAATGTCCGCATCTTCACCGGTAACAAGCTTGTAGGTTTTTCTCTGCTGTCCTCTTGGATTCGGCCCAGCCTTTAACTTCCTTACCACGTCTTTATATGAGAGATTAATTGTTGTCATCTTATAAGCTTCTTCAAGCTGAGTCTTACTCGTAATCTGTGCATTTTCACGGTTATGATCTACATCCAGTTGAATGGCAAGATTCAAACATATGGATTGCATGAGTTGAGGAGAAGCAAGACTTTCAAGAGCTATATCCTTGGCATAGTTTAAGTCAATATTCATACCTAATGATTCGAAACCTGTTGTTGCGATTTCACTTAGTTCATCCAGTTGCCAAGGCTCAATATTGATAAGATTCAATCTTCCACTCAGATCAGGATTCTTACGAATGGCATCATCAGCTCTGTGGGGTAAAGAAATGACAATCGTTCGAAATTGCTTTCGAATAGCATCTTTTAATTGATAAGCCATTTCCAGCTGCATATCCCCTGGGGCATAGTGAAAGTCATCTAGGACAAGAACCAGATTATTCTCATTAAAGTATTGAATAATCTTATCTTTACCAGAACGAAATGACTCTGTGATTGCCGTTGATTTTTTTTCTATAAGACCCGTTGTTCCTTCTCCTTCAATACCTCTACGTTCTATATGGTTGCTCTCTAGTGATAGGCCTACTTTTTTGGCTACTGTTACCCAAAAATCTTCTGAATGTTTGAAGTCATTTCCTGTCAAATCCACAATTTTATCTTGTCCTATTACTTTCTCGCATAAAACCGTTTTCCCGGTTTTTGAAGGGCCAATAATTGATGTTAGATAACCAATAGTTTTAAGTGATTGAGCTAATCTAAATTCGTATGAATAGGAAGTATCAGGTGTATTTCTTGAAACGTAGGTATATGTTGGGAAAGCCCCCGGTATAAATACCTCGTATGATTTTAATACCAGCATAATCTCCCCCTAAATACTATTTTATTATAGTATATACCTAAAAATAATATTATATAAGCTATCAAAGGGCTTTTAAGACTAATTTACTTGTTATAAAATTGAATACAAGCAAAACGGAGCAACCTAAACATATTTTCACTTCATAATCTTAAATTCATAGCCCTGTTTTTTTAAATATTCTATAATGACCGGCAAAGCCTTTGCAGTTTCTTCCTTGCCATAGGTATCATGCATTAAGATCACGGCTTTTTCTCGACCCTTTACAGACTTCATGAATTGGTTTATGAGTCCGGCCGCTTTCTTGTGTCGTCCCTCTGCATCTTTAGTTAATACATTCCAATCCACTTGGTGGTAATCCTTCTTAAGTAAAGCTGCATCTAATGCGGCCATACCCTTTGGATCTTTTTTCTTCCACGTCATGTGGCCTCCCGGGAATCGAATCATTCTTGTCGAGAAGTCCGGTCCCAGAATGCTTTTTAATACCTGATTGTTCTTTTCAATATCATTCATAACGTTATCCGTACTTACAGCTTTGTGGGGATATAGATATTTATAGTTATGTGAATACGTGTGGTTTCCTATAGCGTGACCTTCTGCAACAATTCTTTTAATGATATTCTTCGTATGTTCATTTTCATCGGCTTCCTTTCCTACGACAAAAAAGGTTGCCTTAACCTTCTGTTTTTTCAGAATATCTAATATTTCAGGTGTTACGGTCACCGATGGCCCATCATCAAAAGATAAATAAGCTACTTTTTTACCGTCGGCTCCATCAGGCTTCTGACCCAGCATTTGTTGGTTTAAATATTTCTCAACAAAGGCACCATCTTCAACTCCGGTATCGTCTTTTTGTAAAGCAGCTTTACCTTTTGATTTGTCATCGGATACGGTATCTGTTTTTTTAACTTGCTCCAGTGTTTGGGCTGGTGGTTTGCTATCTGACACCTTTAGCACAATGAGCGTAATACAACCGATCACGAATAATAAAATAGCAACGAATAGCAATCTTCTTTTGTTTCTCTTCAAGCGATGCTCTCTTGTCCTGCTATGTGTGTAACTCTTTTCCATTAGCTTATGTACCCCCACCACAATTAATATTTCCCGAAATCAGGCATGTTCGTCTAGGTAACCTTACCATAAATAAGTAAAATGAAAATTGAAAAATTGTAGCCAAATAGCAAAGAGTTGTTACCCTTTGGGCTTCAAAAACAACAATGCTCATTTAAGCAAGGAAGCATGGCCTGAATAGCTTAATAAAATAGAAAGTAGCCGTGATGTTTGCGCATCACAGCTACCTAACAATGGCCGGTAAGCAACCACGGCAAGAGTTCCATACAAACCCCCGGATCAGGGGCTAACGTATTCCCGATAGATTATTGCTATTTAAGATGGCTTTGTCAAAACCTGAGCCAACAAAGATGCATAGGCTTTGGCGCCTTTGGGCTTCAAATGAACTCCGTCGGGTTCAAAATACGAGTTTTTGCCAGAGCTGGCTCCGTACCAGTCGATCATCGTAATCCGTTCATCCTGGGCTGCCGCTTCGGCAAGATGCCTGTTCACAATGCTCTCCCATGGACGTGGGACACGAGTATTTACGAGGATAATACGCTTCGCATCCTTCAAACTGGCGAGCAAATCGGTCAATTGGCCCTTGGTAAAAGCACCGTTTGTGCCCAGCTCAATAATGACTGTCTTCCCCAGTTGTCCGTTCTGTCTCAACTGCTCCAGCACGGCAGGCGCTTCTGCCATCTGCCGACCGATCCGTCCGTCTACAACCGCGTCTGGGAAAGCTTGCTGAATGTATTCCTGCACATCCAGCATGACGGAATCTCCAATTGCGGTGACACCTGCGCCAACATCTGCACTAGACGTTGCCTGTTTCTGTTGAGTCGAGGTATCCGACTGAACCTTAGCCCCATCCGTAGTGTCAGCCTTAGTCTCCGCATTCTTTAGCGCTTGGGTTTGAGCTTGGACCTTAACTCCGTCCTGCACCTTACTGCCCCCGGATACTTGTGGCTTGGCTTTCGGCTCCTTCGAAGCCATAGATACAGTTCCGTGAAGCGGCGGTACTGTCTTCCCGCTTAGAATCCCATCGTTCGCCGCTGCCTGAGTGGTTGCGCCAGCAGGCGCCACGTACAGGTGAACGGTACCTGCAAAAACTCCTATAAAAAGCACTGATGCTGCGGTTGCAGGCATCCATCTCCAGCGTGCCTGTCTGCGAACCGCTGTACGGATGTCCGCGATCCAGTGCCGAAATCCTCCGTGCCGGATCGGCTCCTCAATATATTTATACGAGAGAGACGCAAGCAATATGGTTGCTAACAGTTGTAAAATGATTCGCAGCACATGCACACCATCGGTATCCACCTGCGGTGTCGTCAGGGTGATAACCGGAACATGCCACAGGTATAGCCCGTAGGAACGTGCGCCGATCCAGCGCAGCGGCTTGAGTCCAAGCAGCTTTCCGAGATGACTCACCGGATGCGCTAATGCTGCAACTACAATAGCAGTAACCAAAGCTATGCCCAGCAAGCCCCCCCGATACATAGACGGGTCATATTCATTCGAGGCCCATGCCCAGTGACACAGCAGCAGCAAGCTGACCGCGCCGATGCTGTCCAGAAACAAGCGCGCCTTGGCAGACGCTTGCCCTTTCAGCTTGCCGCTCGGCCATACCAAAGCCAGCGCCGCACCGATCAGCAGTGCGAATCCGCGTGTATCCGTGCCATAATACACCCGGCTGGGATCAGTTCCCGGCACGTAAATGACTGCCATCAGCAGCGCAGAGATCAACGCCAGGCAAGTTACCCAGCCTGCGAGCACAATACGCTTGGGCATGTATTTCAACCCAAGCGCCAGCATTAACGGCCACAGGATATAGAATTGTTCCTCCACCGCCAGCGACCACAGATGTCCAAGCGGCGAAGGTGGTCCAAAGCTTTCAAAATACGATACCTGATGAAAAATAAACCACCAGTTACTCATATATAGCAATGCAGCAGGTACATCTCCGCGCAAGGCCATGAGCCGTGACGGATCGAAAAGCAACGAGCACAGGACAATGACGGCTACAACCGTCAGCATGGCAGGCAGCAGCCTTCTGGCCCGACGCAACCAGAAATCTTTCATTTTAAAACTATGATATGTATCCCACTGACTTACCAGAATATCCGTGATTAAATACCCCGATAACGTAAAAAAAACGCCTACACCCAACAAGCCTCCCGGCAACCAGTCCGGATTCAGATGATACACAATGACTGCAATGACCGCCAGCGCTCTTAATCCATCCAATCCCGGCATATAACGACGTTGTGATGGCAACGGACTAGACTTCATTTCAGCCGCCATCCTTCATGCAAATTCAAGCTCCCTGTCTGTTTCAATGCTCTTCTGCCCTTTCCCTCTCCTGCACATCGTTTTGGTGCGATGCCCTGTAGCCTTTTCTTTCATTATATAAAACTTCATATTCGTAATGATTTCAATGAAGTTAAAATTCATGACAATGTTTTTATTATATCACTCCTTTCCACAGTTAGGTAACCACTGATAGATATACAAAAAAAGGCATCTCTTCCCTTAGGAAGAACATGCCTTTTTGTTGATTGTAGCTTAAAATTTGATAATGCCTGAGGTATGCAGGAATACCAGCAACATCAGGATCGGTGCAATATACCGAAGGGCAAACAACCAGATTCGGAACCATACAGGCTTGAGGTTCGCTTGCTCCGCTGCATTTTTCCAATAGTACCCTGCAAAGATAACCACCATCAAGCCACCGAGCGGCAAGAAGATGTTGGATGCCGTGAAATCTACAAAGTCAAAGAATGACTTGCCTCCGACCTTCAGTTCCGGCACCAGCCCCATAGACAATGCGGATGGAACACCCATCAACAGGCACAGGACAGAAACGATGATAACCGAGCGGATACGGCTCCAGCGGAAACGTTCCATCACATAGGCGACAGGCACCTCCAACAGAGATACCATCGATCCGATGGCTGCAACCGCCAGCAGTACAAAGAACAAGCCACCGAAAAACGAACCGAAAGGCATAGCGGAAAACGCTGCTGGCAATGCGATAAAGACCAAGGACGGTCCTTGAGCCGGGTTAATACCGAAGGAGAAGGTAGTTGGGAAAATGATCATACCTGCGATAAACGCATAGATCAAATCGCCTCCTCCAATAGCCAATGCAGCCGTACCCAGCGATTGGCGGCGATCCACATACGCACCATACGTTACCATGATTCCCATCCCCAGAGATAGTGAGAAGAAGGCATGTCCCAAAGCAACCAATGCTGATTCTATAGTGAGCTTAGAAAAATCAGGGTTCAAAAAGAAAGCTACACCTGCGCCAGAACCTGGCAGCAACAGAGCATTCACCATCAAGACGAGCAATAGAATGACTTTGGCAGGAATGAGGATTTTATTGAATTTTTCAATCCCGTTGGATACACCCAAAATAACGACAACTGCACAAATGGCAAAAACGATCAACAGCCATGCCAGTGGTGCGTAGCCCGAAGAGAATGCGGCGAATTGTCCGGCAAAATCGTTATTGGAGAACAATTTTCCGGTGAATGCCTGTATAGCATAATGGAGCGTCCAGCCCCCTACGATACTGTAGAACGACAAAATGACAAACGGGATAATCACATACATGATGCTTAATTTACCCCAAACCGGATGACCGCCTACTTTGACCATAGCAGAAGCGGCACTCCCCCGACCAGCTCGACCAAGCGCCAGCTCAGCCAGCAATACAGGTAAACCTACAAGCAACAGACAGACGATAAACAGCATGAAAAATGCCGCCCCACCATACTGTCCAGTAATATATGGAAATTTCCAAATGTTGCCGAGTCCTGCCGCACTCCCGATCGCTGCCAATATGAATCCGGCTGACGAGAAGCGTTCATTTTTATCGTTCAGGCTGTTCTGCCCCTTGCTCAAACTCATTGTATCCCCCTCATTCTCTCTACTTCCGCATAAACATAAGCATGCGTACATAAATAATTTTTACTCATTATAGCGTAAGTAGGATGTAAGGTCATACAATATTTTTCACTATTATCGAATTTATTTTCATATTGTCGGATATCTATATAATCCTACAAAAAACTACATTTTCTCTTCAACATCCTTCTTTATAATGGCCTCTCCCATGCGATTGGATACTTTTTGATAAATATACGAAATCGCCAGCAATACCACACCAAAAGAGAAGTAAGCTACGATGGTGCTACCTGTCGTTAACAGATGCAGGTCATACAGCAGCAGCTTGCCAGTCGATAACAAAGTCAATCCCAGACCAAATCTGCGAATGTAGACAACCCGTTGGCGGAAACCGTAGACAATATACACAATGGCCAGCAACAGATACACCAAGCTGAATACAAGCCCGGCATCGCCCAGACGGAACTGAACCCCGAGGAATGCGGTAATCACACCCAGCAAATATACGCCCATGATCACGGGATACAGCTCCGTGCTTCGATAATGTCGGGTCATCAGTGCGTTCAGGAAATCCCTGCTGCTGAAAATTACCAGAACGTTGAAGGCAGCTAGCACCACCAACGCCACATAATCGGCAGCCGTATTTTGCGCATAATTGTCATGCAAGGTTGGAATGGTCACGGTAACCAGCAGCCCCAACGCATAGCCAATGACATACAGCGCCAAGCTGTAGTATTTAATCACTTGATCATACAGCAGCTTCACTTTAGGCAAGGAGTAAGCCAAAACCAGCGATACACAGGTGTACAGCAGCGCTTTGTAAAAGGAATAGTGTGTGAATCCTTCAGGTACGATGATGTTATACCAATGCCTGGCTTCATACAGTAAATAACCATACACATTCACCAGCGTCACATATTTAAAAACCTGCATGATACGCATCTCGTACAGACGATTATTTTTGAAAGCATCCGGTCGGCCGAATTGAATCGCATAAAAGACGGTAACGATCAGCATTCCCAGCGTAATAAGCGTGTATTTGAGCCCAAAATAATCCGTCTCAAATCCGGACAGCAGATATATAGGGAAATCGACGAAAAAGAATGCGCCCAGACATAGTAATAAAATGCCCCAGCCCGCTCGCTCCAATTCCTTCAACCGATAACGGTTGCCATACAACGTCAGGAGAACAGCCTCGATCAGCCAGCCCATCGACAGCCACCTGACGCCAAACTGGAACGGAATCATCAGAATGGCGAAGGTCAAGGAGGTGGCATAAAATAATACCTTTGTCTGTTTCTCTTCCGGAATAAATCTGCTGACCCATTGCGCCAAGCCCCCATATACCAGGCAAAAGACGAGTGCCAGCAAGCCTTTGTAATCATCCAGGCCCGCATCGCCGAACAGAGAGTACAGAACGGTACAGCTTACTACTGTGTTAAGAGCCAGCAGGGAGAAGTCCAGCCAGGACAGCTTTTCTTTTAATCGGAATGGCACCCAGAGCGTCATCCCGAGGTACATTGCAAATGTAATAACTGCATACAACATGCTTGCAGTCGTGCTATCCGACAACCATACCAGTACAATCATCAGGGGTGTATTCAGCAGAAAGCTGATATATTGCACGACGACCCAGCGTTTGCGGAAGGATACAAGCAGAATCAGCAGGTTCAGCAGGAACAGGTAGCCCATGGCGATGTAAACCGCGTTCCCTTCCAACCCGTTCGCCGCCATATAGGAAAACAACGGGAGATATCCCCCTACCAATCCAAAAGAACAAATCGTTCGGGATTCATACCTTAACGACAGCAGCACAGCGGTTACCGTAACCAGTACGGATAGGCCAATGCCCGTATACATTCCTATAATTTCCAGTAAGAAGTAGCTGTAAAAAATCGACCCGTACAGCACCGAAATACCGCCGCCCAATATGCCGAGCGCAAAGGTCTGCTTCTGTTTGCGGTACAACCACTCGCCGCCACCCAGCATCAGCGCTCCTAACAGAAAAAAGGCTACGCCCTTCATATTTCCTGTAAACCAGTTGGAATATGAATATTTAAAGGCTGCTCCTACGCCTAGAATAATGAGCAACATCCCCAGCTTGTTGATCCAGTTCAAGCCCAGCTTCATTTCGAACTGATTTTGCTTCATGCGCTTCTGCATCGTTTCTTCGCTGATCTCTTCTTCCTGAAGCTGGTCCAGCCCGTTCGCCGTATGATGAAGCAGATGTTGCTCAGCCTCTTGGAACCGTCGGCGTTGCTCCATGATCCGCTCACCGATTTCCTCCGAGAACTGCCGCAATCTGGCGACGATCTCCTCCTGATCCTCTTTAAGCTCATGAGTGCTTTGCTGAATAAGCTGGTCTACACGATTTTTAGCCCCGTACTCAAAGGCAGTCAATCGGTTCGTCCCTTCTGCTGTTCTGGAAGCAAAATAGCTTTCCAGCTTTTCGCGCGAGATGCGGATCATATTGGCCTTCTCACTCAGCATTTGCTCCGTCAGCGCCGTGCGCAGCTTTCCATTTTCCTGCTCAATATGTTGTACCCGCTCTTCCAGACGAATACAGCGGGCCTGAACATCCTCGAATTTCTTCCGTAGCACCTCATTCTCCAGAATGACATCCGAGGCTTCGTAGTCCGCAATTAACGTCTGGTATTCCTTAAGCAGCCTGTGCTGCTCTTGGCGGATCGTATGTAAACGATCTTTCAAATCCTTCATGTCGCCCTCCATCGCTGCCCATTTTGGTAATCATTACATTTTACATGAAATTAAAAAGGCATTATAGAGACTATAGCCCATTTTGAGCTTGGCTAAGGCCTATGCCCCCCTTCGCAAAAACGAACCTGGATGATATGTTTGTTGGGGAAGACTACACGAAAAAAACGGCAACGGGCTTGAAGGAGCTGGAGACGAATCCAGTATGGAAGGGCCTAAAGGCTGTCATGGTAATTTTTTTATATTAATGGTATATTATGTACATATGATTTATAAGGAGGACTTTATGAAAATACAAAAAAAATACGTTCTAAGTTTCATAATACTTCTAGTAGTAATAGTCGTTGCAGGAGTCATTTTTACATCTAAAACGACTATATCTTTTAAAGAAGCAGCTTTGGGACAAGTAAATTTAGAGGAAATTGACACAATTGAAATTATTAAATCCGATGATAATTCTGCAAATGAAAAGAAAATAACTGTGTCAGACCCTAAATCAATTAATCAAATCATAAATATATTTTCGCAATTACAGCTAAAAAAATCCAATTCAAGTACTCCCTCGTCCGACTTGTACTGGATCACTATAAGATCAAAACAAGAAAGGAAACTTGGATTAACCATATTGGGAGAAAAAAATTTAGTAGTTTATAAATACAATTCGGCCGTTCCTAAAAATAGCGTTGTTTCATATGAGATTATTAGCGGGTATAATGGAAAGTTAATGCAAAAATTTTTCGAATAAATTTTGGTTGGAGGAAAAGATAACCGCTTGTCTTAGATAAAGACAAGCGATTATCTTTTCTATGACTATTAAAGAAGCATCCATCCACCGCTGGTGGAATGCACTCGCGTCACTACACCTTTACCGGTAATGAATCTGATTCCCTGTGTTTCGTATTCAATAAATGGGAATTTAACTTCAATCAAATCATATCTCCCTTGATTGTCCTCCAAAAAGTCTTGGAGATACCCCATTTCCCAGTAACCATTAATAACCATACTTTTGAGAGCTTCTTTTTCACTAGGAATCATACCCACCAGGAGAGAAGCTATGCCTGCTGCCAAACTAGGTGCAGTGTATTTAAAAAACATAGCTCCAATAACAGACAGCGAAGTACTTAACGCAATGGCCAAAGCATTAGTATTTTGCTCTACAAGACCCTTATCATAAACATTTCGTTGTGCTCTTTGCATTTGTCTGACCTGATCCAAATTCAAAACGATACTAGCAGTGTATTCTTTTGTAAATGCCATAATAATTATCTCCTTTTAATTAAAGTTTTTTTGTCTAATCAGACTGGCTAGAGAAAGCTGCGCGCTTTTATTTGCTTCTCGTTATATAGGGAAAAAAAGAAGCATTTTTACAACTCATTCATACTTTTTTATTTAAAAGTTTCTATTCCAGTTGGTTTAACTGAATGTACTCTAAAAATTCAACGATAATCTGGGAAATGGCATCTTCTTGTGGCAAGTAAATAAATTTACTTACATGCAAAATATCGTTTTTTAAGAGATATCAATGAGCTGTAGCATAGCTTGGCTGTCCTTTTTCTGAACTATTTGTATTAATCTTAAAAGTCCACTGTCTGAGATAGTTTCTGGAGCATTTTTCTTCCATTTTCTCACCGCCTGTTGACTAATGTGTAATTGCTGAGCTACTTAAGATTCAGTTAAATCTTCAATATAAAGCTTATACATTGGTTGATATATCTCCCTAAGCCTGTTTTCTCAAACTACAACGTGAACCCTAAGAAAAAACGCAAAGAAGCTCCAGACCTGAGGCCCAGAGCTTTCTTTGTTTAGGTCAGTTATTATTTTGCGTCCAAAGGCAATGAACCCTCTACACCCCAAATTTCCACATTAACTTTGTTTGTACCACCGCGGAACTGAATTGTATATCGTCCAGAACGCAAACCGTCCGAAAATCCCGCATCAGTACTTCTCCAAACTGTTTCACTGTTTTTGCTGATTGTCTTGCCGTCAACATACACTTTACCAGAATCGTTGTGCTGTACAGTAAAATCAACCGGGGCATTAGCATAGTTCCTAATGCGCAATTTAACATGCCCAAAACCCTTAGGAACCTCGAAGCTACCTGGTGCAGTTGCACTTCCCCCTACAGTAAAGTTAAAAGAATTCCCCACACTCTGAGGAGTTATGACATGTTCACCAATAGTTGTTGCACCAGCATCTTGGGTCGCCGTAGTGGATGTATTCTCCGAAATCTTATCAGGATGAGGTACTGCCGCATCATTTTGTGCTGCGTAAATGTTAGGTGTACCTACAACAAAAAGCAGTAAAGCAGCAATAATAATCGCTATTTTTTTCATGATATTCCCTTCTGGTCATATATTTACATTATAATGGTAACATTCACATTTGTTTTACAGGCGTTTTATCACACTTCATAAAGGAGAGAGATCCATGTATTCCCTAAGCGGTACCATTACTTTAATATCAAGCATGTCTATGTTTTGGCTTTTATACTATTTATGTATCTTTCAGGTATATGAGATCAATCAGTAGCAAGGTTCCATCTTTTTCTTGTAGATGATCCTCTCTTGCGTTTCCTCATCTGTTGACTGACCATAAACTACTTCATTTTGACTGAAGTTTTTTTACAAACAATCCCTCCTTCGTTTTGATTCTGTCAGGATGACTGGGAGGGGTAAGAGAAGTGATGAATATTGATAATCTCCAAAAGTTGATGTGCGCAACCTTTTGGATTATAATAACCATGTTTATATTTTTTGGATTTATTACATAAAATTATAAAGGGTGATGACAATGAATAGGGCCGCGACAGGAACAATATTTTGTTTTATATCTGCTATGTTGTATTCTTCTTACTTTCTTAGTGCATCAATTATAGGAGCCGGAACGTTAAATCCTAATTATAATGTAACGTTTGATTCTCTAAAAGTTTTTGCCGTAATAGCTTTGATTATTGGAGTAGCTTACTTAGCTGTAAGTGAATATGAATATTTTAAAAAAAAGAAGAAGGACTAGTCCTTCTTCTTTTACATTATCAATTAATTACTATAGCTTTGTTTCTACTACAGTGATTACACCTTGTACTTTACCACCTGCAAAGCCATTGGACTAATCCTATTTCCGCCATCAAGAACCTTAAAAGATTCTTCCTTATAAGACTAATACTTTTTCATGAGAGCAACTCGTGGCTATGAGTTATACAGGAGAGCAGATGAAGGTTGGGGCTTTCTTTGCTTCGTTACATTAGCCGTTAAGCTATCTGATATCCGCAGGCCGTGAACCGGCAATTCCATTGAATTCCGCATTAACGTTATAATCGCCACCACGCCATTGAAGAGTGTAGCTTCCTGAACGCAAACCGTCTGTGTAACCTTCGTCAGTACTTCTCCAAGTAATTGAACTGCCAGGCGAGATTCTTGTTCCAGAGATGTACTCTTTACCTGAATCATTGTGCAATAAACTTACTCTAACTGGATAACTAGAGTTATTTTTCAGAGTAAGTTTAACATGGCCATATCCTCTAGGAACATCAAAGGAACTTTGGACCGTTGCACCTCCTTGTACTCTACTGCCGAAAGTATTTCCGACGTTTTGAGGAGTTACTACATGGTCACCAGTAGTTGTTGTACCAGTATCTCGGGTCGCCGTAGTGGATGTATTCGCAGAATCACTTACATCTGAATCCGCAAAAATTGCACTTGATATGGCAGCAGCCCCTAGTAAACTAATAGATAAGGCTGATGCAATCAATAATTTGTTCTTTTTCATAGATTTTTTCTCCAAATAATATTATTTTATAGAAACTTCTTTTGCATAGAAACTCACAAAAAAAGCGACTAACAACGCTAATAAACATGTAAGTATGTAATCTTATGTAATCGAGCAAAAAATAGAGTGAAGAAAATTGCATGTGAAAAAACATTTCAAACATATTGCATTATTATTATATTCTTTTATCAATGGTAATTATTTCAATAATAATTATATCACACGATTTCTGTTTTTCTACGCAAATGTTCAATAATCCCCTATAAATGAATCCCCTCTCCTAGATCGCTAACCTCACAAAGCTTTTAACAAGCTTGCATTGCCATTTCCCTTAGGTCAAAGGATAGGTTTTATGGGTCATTGGTTGGTTTTTGAAATTAATATGTGCATCGATTCTTACCCATACCTCAAGAAATTAATTACATTTTATGACATGTTAATGTATTTTTCTTTTAAAAAAGCCATTATATAGAATGATTATACTAGTTAGATGAGAGGAGGAATAGTTTTGCATAAACAGCATCTGTTTTATTTATTTGAACGAAACCAGGCGTCATGCTAAGGCAAGAAAAACAATGTAGGTGATGTGGCTTTGAAAGCATGAGGATGTTGGGTTATATCAGTTGGGTCAGCTTCTTGGTCTGGAACATACGGTTGTACTGATTAATTAGTTCATCCAACAACATAGACTGTTCAAGCACACAGGCATGTCCGAAACCATACTGTTCGTACAGATCATGCAATCGTTGCCGGGCATCTTCCAACTGTTGATTTAACGTTTCATCTGTATTCATAGCGCATTCCCTCCTAATGTATCTCATTTTAGGATGGAATGTGGAAATATGAATGGCTATTTTAGCAATCAAAAATCAGAGAAATATAACAAAAAAAGACCAGCGGCTAGGCTGGTCAATGGTAATGAAATGGTGCTCGGTCAAGCTGAACCAATGTGTTCTTGCGGTTTGAATATGCCCAGGGTAGGGTCTTTAGCCTGAACTGGTAGTACCAGTACCAGTACAAAGCTAATTACTGTCAAGAGCAAAGCCATCTTTTTGATCGATTTCGTTCCACATTTTTTGAAGTTTTCTTCCTGTTTCAAGGACAGCTTTCACACTAAAGCGCTCAAATAATCGTGCACAATTTGAAATAACCAGTTGATTATTCATTGTAAGAGCATGTTCCCAAGCGACTAAAAGGCACTCGAAACCATATGAATATCTACCTTTATTCAGGCTGTATTTAGCCATCTTATACCAAAAACGTGCATACTGCTGTGGTAAGAATTGTTGTGTGTACATATCTGTAGATGAAACTTCCTGATACGCCGTAATTTGGGGTTCAAAGCGTCGAAGGATATGATCCACATCTATGTTATAGCGATTGGCTGCTTCAATAACGTTTAAGAGTTCTGCAAAAATCTCTTTCTCACCTGCCATATATTCTACGTAGTCCGGCAGGACACTCACATCTCCCGACATCAGCTTATTCACATACGTATTTATTTTTGCCCATCGCTGAAATCGCCCCAGCCAATGGAGTGTGTCCGGGTCAGTTTCCTTGACCCAGCTTAGATCAGCATAACCCCGAAGATGTGCTAATGCCTGCTCATGATCTCCTTTTGCATCACAGGCATGAGCACACAGCAACTCGGAATAGGCTATGTATACAAAAAGTGGCCTACTTAGCTTCTTTTGTGGTTCTTTTTCCTTGCGCTCAGAGTTATGAACCAAATCATATTGAACCTGTCCTAATTGTCCCATCTGCTTTGCATACTTATATACCTTGTCCCACTGGCTCAATGCTCTGTACACATTCGCTAAATCTTTCAGCGCATCTAGCTGATCTATCTCATTCAAACGATGGACAAACGACTCAAATTTGGCCGCAGCGTCCATATTGCGATTCTGATCCTTTCCGATCGCAAGGGTGAACAGGCGATATTGGCAGATCGCAAGTCGTTCCGAATGCTGCTGTTTTTCGCCCTCGGCGATGTTCTCGTATAGGTAAGCCGCTGCTTCCCGATAATCTTGTTTATAACAATCCTCTGCTAATGCAAAGAGATAAGGAAGATAGCCCAGATCATCCAGCAGCACACTTACTACTTTTTGCAAACAGTCTACGCGCTGAAACTGCACACAGCGGTACAGGAACGGGCTAATTCTTCTCCAGTTCAGCGGTGCATCTATCACACTTTCTTCAATATATCTTTCATAGAAATAGTCTGTTGGTAAATTCATTCCTAACGTAATGCGATCCAATTGGTGCACCGAAATGGTACGATTGCCCGTTACAATGCCGCTCACCGTACCCGGATTCATGCCAGCAATGTGTCCAAACTCGGTCATGCTCAAGCCTGCTTGTTTTAGGTATCTTTCTAATTCTGCTCTAATCTTAGGTGTGATTTCCATAAATAAACCACCCTTTCAGCGTGAACTTTAATATGATACACATTTTTTTCAAAAATATATTTTGGAAACTTATAATATGATATAAGTTTTGACTACTCCTGATGGTACCACATTTTGGAATAACAATAAATACTTCTATTTTATTGCTTTTTATCTTGGTAATAGGAGGTCTTTTGGCAATGCCTCATGTGAAAATGACAAAAAACTTAGACCCTACAGGGCGCTTAGTCATTCCCAAGGAAATCTTGTTTACATGCGATATTTTTCACGGTCATTCTATTGAATTTTTTGCAGATGAAAAGACGGGTACGCTATTACTACAAAGATATTACGGGCAGTCTTGTCATTTTTGTCTCTCTACCGAAGAATTAGTCGGTTTCAAAGGCTCTCTCATATGTAAAAATTGCAACTATATGCTCAAAACCGAATCTATGCGTGTACAAGTCTTTCAGCCCAGAGAGATCATGGCCCAGCTTCTTTTAGATCTATATGAAAGCCATCCACATGCTACACAACAGCAATATGCTGGCATGTTGGGTATCTCAGAAGCTCGCATAAGCCAGCTCATACAACAAGTGTTCGATCAGGCAAGTGCCCATCTGGAGAAATGAGCTTGGCCAAGACAGTTGAAGAAGGAGGATATCATATGAAGAATACAGGTATGACTCGCTCTTTAGATTCGTTAGGACGAATCGTTATTCCTAAAGAAATGCGGATGTCCATGGGTATTGGTATTGGCGATCCTTTAGAATTTTATATGGATATTGAAACCGGTTTTTTGAGTATGCGAAAGTATATCGGAATCGCCTGTAACCTATGTAATGCTGTCGAAGATCTGACCTATTTTAGAAATTCACTTTTATGTAAAACCTGTATACAAGAGCTAAAAGGAAATATAGGCGTTAGTCGCACTCCTGCTCCAATGGTTGAGAAACCTGTGTACAAAGGAAAGAGAGTCAACCAATCATCACAACAATTAGTCGAGCGTCTAAGAAAAATAGTACATGAACATCCTCATGCCAAGCAGGGAGAATATGCACAATGGCTTGGCGTGTCACAAGGCCGTATATCGCAGCTTAAAAAGCTGTTGTAGCTTGATTAACCTGCCAAAAATCAGTATACTAACAAAAAAGCAAACGACATTACGCCCGTGAAGAGCATCCAACTCGGAGGCGTTTACGCCAAGGAACATACATGAGTGTACAAGATGAACATGTATTCCTAAGTAAACCGGACACCCGCCCGTTATAGCGGAGCAAAGTGGATTGGAGAGTCATGGCATCTGTCATGCTGTCCGGTCAATTTGGGTGGCACCGCGAGATCAGAGCGCTCCTCGTCCCATGTGGATGAGGGCGCTTTTTGTATTTTTATCCGAAAAGGAGTGCGGTGTCATGTTGGATATCAAGTGGATCAGAGAACATCAGGAACAGGTTCAGGCAGCAGCAAATGGAAAAGGAATACAGGTCTCGGTTGCAGAGCTGCTCACCCTGGATAACCGAAGAAAGCTGTTGCTTCAGGAAGTGGAGCAACTCCGCCAGGCACGGAATCAATGTAGTCAGGATGTTGGCGCACTGATTCATGCCGGAAAGAGTGAACAGGCGGAAGTGGCCAAGCAGCAGGTTAAAGAAATTAACGGACAGTTAGACCGTCTGGAGGCCCCACAGCGAGAAGTGGAAGAGCAGTTTCAACAGCTCATGCTGCTGGTTCCTAATGTCGTTTCGCCAGATACACCACGGGGCAGATCGGATGAGGATAATGTGGAACTGGAGCGGGTCGGTACGGTTCCCGATTGGAGATTTGAGCTACGCGATCACATGGCGCTCGGCCAGCTTCACAGCCTGATCGACGTTACCCGTGGCGTCAAAACAGCCGGAACCCGTAACTACTACCTGACTGGAGCGGGGGTCGCGTTGCACCGGGCAGTACAGCAGCTTGCTGTGGACCTGCTGGTCGAACGGGGCTTCCAGCTGCTGGACGTTCCGCTGATGGTACGCGCGGAGGCGATGCGCAGCACCGGTTTCTTCCCGCTCGGGATGGATCAGACGTACCGTATTGAAGGAGAGGATCAATGGCTTGTCGGTACCTCGGAGGTTCCGCTTGTCTCGTATTATAGCGGTGAAATCGTGGACGTTACGGACCCCATCCGGTTGGCGGCCGTGTCGGTATGCTTCCGCAATGAGGTTGGCTCGGCCGGAAGAGATGTGCACGGACTGTATCGTGTTCACCAGTTCGCCAAGGTCGAGCAGGTGGTGATTTGCGAAGCCAGTCTGGACACTTCGGAGCAGATGTTTCAGGAGATTACGCGCAATGCGGAAGACCTGCTTCAACTGCTGGAGCTGCCTTATCGCAAAATGGCCGTCTGTACAGGCGATATGGCGCAAAAAACTTACAAGCAGGTGGATATTGAGACATGGATGCCCAGCCGACAGACTTACGGCGAGACGCATTCGTCGTCCCAATTGCTTGATTTTCAGGCGCGGCGTTCCAATATCCGCTACCGGGATGCGAACGGCAAGCTGCAATATGCCTATACACTTAACAATACAGCAGTTGCTTCGCCCCGGATTTTGATTCCGCTGCTGGAGAATCACCAACAAGAGGACGGTTCAATCCGTATTCCAGAGGCTTTGCGCCGATACATGCCGCAGCAAGCAGCGTTTCTGCGACCTCCCGGTCAGGACGGAACAGTCTGAGGATTAACCACATTTATGGAACACGAAATAACTGAATAAGGTTAATCAAAACAGGGCGAAGGAATCCAACCTCCGCCCTGTTGCTGTGAACATTTATAAATATTAAATTTATCAAATGTTCTTCTTTGCATTGGATCAAACCAAATGGAGTAAGATACAGTGAACTTACACTGCTAAAACCCCTGCAATCGAGATATAGAAAATAGATTATTGGGTAGAACCATTCCGTTTCTCTCATAATCATATAACAACTATATTTTTACTTCTTTATAATTAAATAACCTTTTATATATGAACGATTCCAAAAAAACCATTGAATACGAACGATGGTGTCAGGCCAACTAGAACAAATTACAATACATCACTAATTCGATATAAATATCATTTAATGTATTGATCGAATTTCGTTGACTATAAACCATGTCTAATCTATAATTTACATATTCGATGTACAATTAAATATTTGAGGTGTGTGAATTTATGAAGGAAATCCTTAGCATGATCCCCCAGTTGATACGTGCATCTTTTGAAAACGACATGCGAACAGTTGAAGCCGCTGCCCTCACTTTAATCCGAAAATTAAAAAAAGAAGAGCCAGCAGTTGCCGAAGAAATAGCAAAGGCACTTTCCTATTACGGGGTAGGCGCTTCCGTATCACGATCAGTTGGTATTGATCCACCTCCAACTGATCGTGATACCTTTATGTCTTTGGCTCGAGTGGAAGAACCCATTGCAAATGAACCTATAGTCGTTTTGAGCGAAGAAAACTCCCAGCATATCGATGCTTTTATCAGAGAGCGATCCTTAGCTAAAAAATTGCTGGCGGCTGGTATTAAGCCCCCAACTAGTCTTTTGCTCTATGGCCCTCCTGGAGTAGGAAAGACTTTTCTAACTTCTATGCTCTCTCACAAATTGAATCTCCCGCTAATTACCTTAGACTTGGCATCTTCAATATCAAGTTACTTAGGAAAAACTGGGCAAAATCTAAAAAAAGTGATTGAATACGCCCAAAGTTCTCCCTCTATTCTATTTCTTGATGAGTTTGACGCTGTAGCTAAACGCAGAGACGATCCCGGAGATTTAGGCGAGTTAAAAAGAATAGTTAACGTTCTTCTAAAAGAGTTGGAAGACTGGCCAAGTCATTCAATTGTTGTAGCCGCTACAAACCATGCAGATATGTTGGATAAGGCCATTTGGAGAAGATTTGATCGGGCCTTGGAAATAGGACTACCTGACCTGGAGGCAAGAAAAACGCTTTGGTTACATTACTTAGGAAATTATATGGAAACGCTTGATGAGAAGTTCTCTTATGTTCTTGCAGAAGTGACACATGGACGAAGTGCGGCAGATATTGCCCAATTATCAGAAAGAATCATCAGACAAATTATTGTTGATGACAGTGAACCCATAGTCGCGATTATCAATCAATTAAAAACAGTTAGCGAAGATAGCAAGTTTAATAGCTTATTTGCAAAAGCCGCTAAGGAATCACTTGGAAAAAAAGTTACTCAAAAAACCATTGCCTCTTGGCTTGGTATCAGCCCTTCAACATTAAGTCATCACTTAAAAGTCAATAAGGAGGAATAAGACATGCCTGATGAAGATCAACGCTTTTTACCCATAATTGGTTATGGTGAGAACCTTATTGAACCGGTAAAACCTGCAAATGGATATGGTGAAACTAGTTTTCCTAGGACTTATTCAGAAGCTCGCCAACGAGCCAAAGAACAAATTTTGAATTTGAGGAAAAAAATTGATAACATCCCTTCAGAAAAACGGGTAGAAGAAATTGTTGTTACATTTAGATTGAATCATAAATTTCTTGCTAAATCATACACTCCCAACACTTTATTTAAAGATATAGATGTTGAGAACATTGGTTCTAGAAGATGGTTTTATTCTGAAGAGGATAACCCAGATGAATCCAATTATAGCAAGATGCATTTTGTACGTGCCACCCCTGCTAATCTTGACAGACTAGAAGAGATTTTAGATCAAAATGAGGCTGTAACAAAAGAGGCGTTTAGAAAGGATTTACAGAAAATTGAAGATATTTCTTTACTCTCCCCAGAAGAAGTGATTGTTGGGTTTGAAGAAAATTGGGAACACGGTAAAGTTGAAATGGTGCTGCATCCATTTGAAAGCGAGACCGATGTTGCCATAGAAAAATTTAAGAGAATTCTTGCAGAGCATGGTGTCCCCCCGGAATCATTAAGAATAAAAAATTATACCAACGGTCCTA
This sequence comes from Paenibacillus sp. FSL R10-2782, assembly GCF_038592985.1. Taxonomy (NCBI): domain Bacteria; kingdom Bacillati; phylum Bacillota; class Bacilli; order Caryophanales; family Paenibacillaceae; genus Paenibacillus; species Paenibacillus sp. FSL R10-2782. The sequence continues at coordinate 5,348,728 of NZ_CP151951.1, forward strand.
CATTTATTAGTGGGAATCTTAATAGAAAAGCATTAGATGCGATTAATGATTTTAATCCCTTAAGAACAGCGCATCCTATACGGATAAGTTCTTTTCCTGAGATGCGAACAATAAGTGTTGAGCCGTATGCACCTGAGCCTGCGAGGGGTAACACAAGATCGTCTATAAAGGTTGGGATGTTCGATGGTGGTATAGACCCAACTAACCCATTACTAGTAAATCATGTTCACGATAATAATGTCTTGGATACCGAACCAATAAATGAGGGGATAGCACACGGTACAGCAGTAGCTGGATGTATCCTCTATGGACCTTTGAATCCATATGGACGGGGTTCTCAAGTACCTCAGCCACTCGTGTCAGTTGAAAGCTTTCGTGTTCTACCATTAAATGATCCTAATGATTACGAACTGTATGAGGCAATCGATATAATCGAAAGCATCGTGCCTGCCAGGCATGATATAGATGTCTATAATCTATCTTTTGGGCCTCACGGACCTATCTTGGACGATGACATCTCCAGATTCACATATGTACTTGATGACTTAGCCTGGAATTATAGAAAACTCTTCGTTGTCGCAGTTGGTAATGACGGGGATCTAGAGAAGCCTTTTAACCGCATTCAAGCTCCTTCCGATATAGTGAACGGGCTTGGAGTAGGGGCATTCTCATATGATTTTTCTAGCGGAGAGGTTATCAGAGCTTCTTACAGCTCGATCGGACAAGGACGAGAAGGTTGTAAGGTTAAACCAGACATCTCTAGTTTTGGCGGAGATGAGAACAGACCAATTCATCTAGTTTCTAGTATTCACGGTCAAAAACATCTCAGTATGGGGACAAGCTTTTCAGCTCCAATCATTTCTGGAATGGCGGGAGAAATTTTAGGGCGCTGTGATAGATTCGATCCGTTAGTTGCACGAGCGCTACTAATTCATTCTGCTAACAACCCTAATGGAATATGCAATGAATTTGGCTACGGATTTATCGATCAATCTGTGGAACAGATTATGAACTGTTCTGATAAACTTGTCACCCTTGTCTACAGTAGTTCAATCCTCCCAGCGAATTTTGCAAAACTTCCGATTCCTTATCCTATAAACGCCAGAGATGCGGGAATGGTTGATGTTAAATACACAATTGCTGTCTTAGCTAAGGCAAACCCACTACATGTCGAAGATTATACTGAATCAGCAATAGAAGATACATTTTATCCTCATGATAAAAAATACCGTTTTACTTTAAACAAGAAGCCTTTGACTAGGCACATACACGAAGATGAAGATGAAATACAACGTCTTTTAGAACAAGGGTATCAAAAAAGCCTGCTTCCTGTATCCAGAAGTCCTCATAGTTATCAAACTGAGCAAGCAAGACGCGGGGAACTGAAATGGGACACTGTCGTTCAACGCTGGGATAGAATGAGGGCAACTTCATTAGAAAATCCATTTTTGGTCCTTCACGGAATGGGGCGTAACAGCGGGAATGATAGAATGGATTATGCTGTAATTGCAACAATATCTGCCCCCAAATATGTAGGAAGTTTGTATGAAGACATCCTTAATGAGTACAAGCAGTTACAACCTGTGCAATTGCGCGCAGCTAATGAAATATTAGTCCCTATAAGATAAATCACCGATGAAAAAGGACCCATTAAAGCTTACGGGGCCTTTTTCCAATCATTGTACATGGTGAATAGATCTTTCAGTTGTTCTCAGCTTCAATTTTCTTCAACGAGGCTCCTATACGGCATTGGTAATGCCGAATTAACATAAGACTTCAATTTATTCCACTTGTAAACGCTTCCAATTAAGATAAAATCTAAGGTGAGGTGCCGGACAATCCATACTGGCCCATTCTATCCGTATTAAGGGAGGCAGATGATATCGTGAAGTGGATCAACAACAGCAAATGGCTGGGCGCATGGATATGCATCATACTTGCAGTGGTCGGTACAGGGCTTCAACCGAATGCAGCACATGCCGATACGACAAGTGTGACCCATGCAACCTATGGAGCCGAAGCGCTAAATGGTTTGGATACCATTCATGCTGATGCAGCATTATCGCTGAACGCAGCAGCAAGCACAGCTATTACAAACGGAACGGATTGGAAAGATACCGCAGGTAATCCGATTCAGGCCAACAGCGGCAATATTCTAAAGGTAGGCTCCACTTACTATTGGTACGGCGAGCATGCCGAGAACTGGAAATTTGAAAAAGTGAACGTATATACCTCTACCGATCTGAAAAATTGGTCCTTCCGCAGCACCATTCTCAGCAAGAATTCCGCCCCTGAGCTGAATTCCAGCAAAATCGAGCGTCCCAAGGTCATTTATAACAAAGCAACCGGCAAATACGTGCTGTGGGCGCATTATGAAAATGGTACCGATTATTCGCTGGGCCGCGTAGCTGTTGCTACCAGTGATACACCGGACGGAACTTTTATCTACCAAGGCAGCTTCCGTCCACTGAATTATGAATCCCGCGATATGACCGTGTTCACGGATACGGACGGCAGTGGCTACCTCGTTACCGCTTCCCGCAAAAATGGCGGTGCCAACGATACGATGGCGATCTTCAAGCTGACCGACGATTATACGGGCGTGCAATCGTTCGTCGGTTGGATTTTCGAGAATGGCTACCGTGAAGCCCCTGCTGTTGTGAAAAAGAACAACACCTACTACCTGTTCACCTCGCAGGCATCCGGCTGGTATCCGAATCAGGGTGCTTATGCAACCGCCAGCTCCATGACGGGAAGCTGGTCTGCGCTTTCGCCCTTCGGTGACCCGGCAGCCTATGGTTCGCAAATCCACTCCATCGCCACGATTACAGGCAGCACAGGAACCAGCTACATCTATATGGGCGACCGTTGGAATCCGCTCAATCTGAGCGACCACAAGTTTATATGGCTACCGCTGACCCTGAATGACTCTAGCAAAACGGCAACGCTGAACTGGTATAGCAGTTGGGATCTGAATGCCGCGACAGGCAATGTGATTCTGCCTTCGCTTGTGAATCACGCGCAAGGCAAAACGGCGACTGCCAACTCAGCCGCATCCGGCTCTCCGGCTTCACTGGCGAACGACGGCAACGCCCAAACCTCGTGGAAGGCTGCATCTGCATCCTGGCCCGCTTGGTGGCAGGTTGATCTCGGCAGTACGAAGACGATCAGCGAAGTGGATATTTCCTGGTTTATGTACAAAGGGTCTGAGGCGTATTATAAGTATAAAATTGAATACAGCACGGATGGAGTTAATTATTCCATCATTGACCGCACAAGCAATACTGCGTATGGGTTTACCAGTGACAAGGTTAACTTCCAGGCACGCTATGTACGAATCAATATCGTCAATGCGGTGTTATTTAACAACCCGAACAACTGGTACACCCCGACTGTGCATGAAGTAAGGCTGCTTGGTAATTAATTCACTTCATTAAAAAGAACATGGCAGGAAAGCACTCTCATACAGGAGGCTTCTACTGCCATGTTTGCTTTTTTCACACTACTATTCGCTCCCCACATACTTGCTCAACGCATCCGGTTCACTGTGGTAAACACAAATTTGTCGTACCGATGCCGCGAGAAAGAATACTCAAACGGAATGCCCGTATCCAGATAACCCACCTGCTCAATTTCCAAGATTGGATCATCCGCTGCACAGTCCAAATGCTCCCGATCCAGCTCTGTCGACTTGGACGCACGGATGGTACGATGTGAACCGACAATATTAAGGCCCAGCTCCTCCTTAATATGTTGGTACACCGAGCCGTACA